>JBOGET010000064.1:0-11089 GCA_050741975.1 Acidimicrobiia bacterium | reverse complement strand
CATGAGTTTCCCAAGTCAACCTTTATGCGGCAGATGTCTCGGTTTTCTGTTCGGCGAGTCTCCTTTCGGCACCGTGGTTGAGGGGGTTATAGGGGGTGTTGGTGTGCCAGCAGGCCCAGATGACGCGCATCCAGGAGCGCATCAGGATGCGTATGGCGTGGGGGTGGCGTTTGCCTCGAGCGCGGGCATCGGCGTAGAGCTTGGCGGCCCACGGCGATTCGTGGCGGCTGTTCTCGGCGAACATGGCGAGCGCTTTCCGGGCTCGGCTGTTGGCGGACCAGCGGAAGGTGACGGCTCGTCCTTTGCCCGATTCTTTGGTGACTGGTGTGGCTCCGACTTCGGCGCAGGCGTGTTCGAGGTCGACGGCTCGGTCCAGGATTGGTCCGATCTCACCGACGATCTGGGCGAGGTTGACCTCGCCGATGCGGGGCATCGGGGCCAGAAGTTGGGCCTTGGTGTGCTCGAGCAGGATGGCACCCATGGCCCGGTCGAGATCAGCGATGGTTGCCAGCAGCGACCGGAGCAGGCGGACCTGAGCGCGGACGAGCTCGGCGAGCGTTTCAGATGGGAGTGCTTGGGTGGGTTGGGGAGCGCTGCGCAGCCGAGCGATCAGCTCGGCTGGTGGTCGTCGCCCGCAGTAGGAGTGACGGCGACAGAACATTTTCATGCGGGCTTCGCCGAGACGGTCCGCGGACATCGGGGTCGGGTAGTCATCGAGGAACGCCAGGGCGATCTCGGAGTCGAGGCGGGCGAACACGCGGGTGGCACCAGGCCAGTGCCGTCCCAGCAGTGCAGTCAGCTGGTTGGTGGCGGCGACTTTGGCCTCGACGTGATCGTCGCGCATCCGGCTCAACGTTTGGATCTGGGCGGTAGCTGGATCCACTGGTTCGAGCCGGCGGAGCCGGTGACCGTCGGTACGCAAGAAGTCCGCCAGCTTCCAGGAGTCACCCGGATCGGATTTGGCTCGACTCGCTCCCCAGCGGGGACGGGCCGCGTTGAACGCGTTCGGGTGGATCGGCACCACCGGGTGACCGGCCGCCAACAGCCGATCCACCACCAAACCATTGGTGGTCTCGATCGCCACCAACAGCTCCTCGGGATATCCGGCCAAACGTGCCAAGGCACCATCGATTCCCTCGGCGTCATGGTCCAACGCCCAACGGTCAACAGTGTCAGCGTTGCCGTCGAGGACCGTGATGTCGTGGGTCTCGCTCGCCCAATCCCATCCGACATACAACATCGTGTTCTCCTTTCCATCTCGGTCTTGGTTAACTCCTCGGAGTCGAGGCCTCGCAGCCGCTCGCTCATTGTTCGGCCCTCGGTCGGGCATGTTCCCAAGGGCGGTCTCGGGGTCTCGGCGCGTCGGGAGCGGCGGTACTCATGCTGGTCATCGAATGACACGCGAACGTGGCCGTCTCCCAAGCGCTACCGAAAAGCGACACCAACCTTGATCGACACCACTACGGGAATGGTGGACCAATGAGCGCTACAGGCAACCCTCAACACCAGCCGGGGCACGATCTAGTTCTGGAAGTCGACCTTCAGGTTGCAGCAGTGCTCACCAGCCAGCAGGCTCCACACCAGACTCCCACACAGGAGTCCGATCCATCCCATTAGGTTGACGTCGGTGATCCCACTGGCCGTCGACGATGGCTCGTTGGCTGCGCCGCTCACTGAGCACGAGGTCCTCGTCTTCCTCATCCAATTGCTCCTGCTCGTGAGCGTGGCCAGGATCATGGGGTGGGTGGTGAAGAGCATGGGCCAACCACCCGTCGTCGGGGAGTTGCTGGCCGGGATCGCCCTGGGTCCCACGGTCTTCGGTCGATTGGCGCCCGATTCGTTTGCCTGGGTGTTCGGGGAAGCGACCGTGCGCTCGGTCACCTTCGGGATGGCCTGGCTCGGCGTGATCATGCTGCTCGTCGTGATCGGGTTCGAGACGAATCTCGGGATCATCGCCCGTTACAAGGGAGCAGCCCTCTCGGTCTCCGCCGGGGCCTTGCTGATCCCGCTTTCGGTGATGATCCCGCTCGCCTTCGTGGTTCCCCGTACGTTCGTCGGCGAGGGGGTCGACAGGGCGGTCTTTGTCGGCTTCTTCGCCCTCGCCCTGTCGGTCTCGGCATTGCCTGTCGTGGCCAAGATCCTGCTCGACCTGGGGTACCTACGGCGCAACTTCGGTCAGGTGACCCTCGCCGCCGGGATGACGATGGACTCGGTCGGCTGGCTGGTCCTGGCTGCACTCTCTGGCATCGCCCGGGGCGGATTCCAGCCGGATCGACTAGTGAGATCGTTCCTGGGACTGCTCGTCTTCGCTGTCGTTGCGGCCACACTCGGGCGGTGGGTGCTCGACCGCCTGCTTCGCTTCGTGATGGCCGGCGGGTCATCCTTGACAGCCGCGGTGTCCATCACCCTCGTGGCCGCGCTCCTGGGAGGGGTGGTGACCCAGGCCCTCGATCTCGAGGCCATCCTCGGCGCCTTCGTAGTGGGCGTCATGGCCGCCGGTCTTCGCCACCAACTCCCTCAGGTCCGATCCGTCCTCGAGACCATCACCGCCGCATTCTTCGCACCGATCTTCTTCGCCTTCTCCGGTCTACGCGTCGATATCGGGCTTCTCGACAGCGCTGAGGCGGTCGTCTGGACGGTGGGGCTGATCGGTCTCGCCATCGCGGCCAAGATCGTCGGGACATTCGTCGGCGGCTGGTTCGGAGGGATACGAGGCCGGGAAGCGCTAGCGCTCGGGGCCGGTCTGTCGGCTCTGGGGGCTGTCGGGATCGTCGTCGCCATCGTCAGTCTCAACCTCGGTGTGGTCTCGGAGACCGGCTACACCGTGATGGTGCTCGCGGCGCTGGTGACGTCGATCCTCGCACCTCAACTATTGAAGCTCGCCGTGCGAGGCTGGGAGATCCCCCCGGACGAGGCAGCGCGGCTGGAGCGAGAAGAGCTCCGAGCCGCCAGCGAGATTCTGGGACTGAAGCGGATCTTGATCCCGACACGAGGCGGGGCCAATTCCAGATACGCCGCCCGGCTCGTGGCCGCCGCCTTCCCCGACGCAGAGAAGACGGTGATGGTGGTAGAACCTCGGGCGGGCGGGTTTTGGCGGCAGCGTCTCCGTCGGGTCGAGAGTGGTCCGGGAGACCCGAGCGAGCTTCTGGAGCACTTACCCGACGCCAGACTGATCAGGAATCTGGCCAGGGACCCGGCCAACGCAATCGCCAGGGAGTCCGCTCTCGGGTACGACATGGTCGTCCTGGGTGCAACCGAGTCCCGGGAGGGAACCTTCAACACCCTGATCGATCGGGTCCTGGCCAGGATCGAGGTCCCGTCCGTCGTGGTCAGGTTCCCGGCTTCGTTCCTGGTGTCGGACGAACTGCCCCGGCGCATCCTGGTCCCCGTTGCCGCGACCAGGTCGACCCGTGTTGCGGAGGAGTTCGCCTATTCGGTGGCGAGGGCCGCCGATGGCCGGGTATTCGCCCTGCACGTGGTCAATCGCCCCGAGGGCCAGGGTTTGCTGATGGAGAGCGAGACCGTTGACGACAGTCTCAGGGCGGGACAGGAGATGGTGAGCACGGCTGCCGTCTTCGGAGAGCGCATGGGGGTGATGGTCGAGACCGCGGTCCGGGTGGCCCGGAACGCCGAGGAGGAGATCGTGAGTTTCGCCAACTCCGGCGATTACGAGCTCCTCGTGCTTGGCACCAGCGCCAGGTATTTCGGTGACAGGCCCTTCTACGGGCACCGCGTCTCCTACATGTTGGAGACAGCCGAGATCCCGGTGGTCGTGATCAGCCTTCCTCCTACCCGACTCCCCCAGGGAGGCCTCTGAGCGGAGGCGGCAGCCGGGTTGGTCCCGGGCAAAGTCGGCCGGCAATTAAACTGGCTTCTGCCGTCGACACCGAATGGGAGAGCCCCTCGTCGGGAGGGGCGCCGAAGGGGCAACTCCTCCCCGGAATCTCTCAGGCACTTGGACCGTTCGGCCGAGGCATCGCTGGAGGCAACAACAGCGGGGGAGGGCAGTCGTACCTGAGGAGCGAGATGCCCAACCCCAAAGAGCGGTTCGCAGACCGGCACATCGGGCCCCGGCCCGACGACATCGAGAAGATGCTGGCCACCATCGGCGCCGCCTCCCTCGACGACCTGATCTCGGAGACGATCCCCGGGTCCATCCTCGACACCGACCTCGACCTCCCCCCCGCCCTCTCCGAGGGGGAGACCCTGGCCAGACTGCGTCGGATCGCCTCGAAGAACGTGGTGGTGACATCTCTGATCGGTCTCGGGTACCACGACACGATCACCCCACCCGTGATCCAACGCAATGTTCTGGAGAGCCCGGCCTGGTACACGGCCTACACGCCGTATCAGCCCGAGATCTCCCAGGGCCGGCTCGAAGCACTCCTCAACTTCCAGACGATGGTGTCCGACCTCACAGGGCTCGACATCGCCAACGCATCTCTTCTCGACGAGGCCACTGCCGCCGCCGAGGCGATGGCGATGTGCCGGCGGCTGGCGAAAGGGGATCGATCGGTCTTCTACGTCGACGATGACTGCCATCTCCCCACGATCGAGGTGGTCCGGACCCGGGCGCGGGCGGCGGGTGTCGAGCTCCGGATGCTGTCGGAGGGCTTCGACGGCGAGCTCTCCTTCGGTCTCCTGCTTCAGTACCCCGGTTCCTCGGGTCAGATCCGGGACCATCGTCGGCTCGTGGAGGAGGCAAACGGCGCTGGTGTGCTGGTGGCGGTGGCCACCGACCTCCTCGCCCTCTCCCTTCTCGCCTCCCCTGGCGACTGGGGAGCGGACATCGCCGTGGGCTCGGCCCAGCGTTTCGGCGTCCCGCTCGGCTATGGGGGCCCCCACCCCGGGTTCATCGCCACCCGCGAGGCTCATGTGCGGGCGCTGCCCGGCCGTGTGGTCGGGGTGACCCGCGACACTTCGGGTCGGGTCGCCTATCGACTTGCGCTGCAGACCAGGGAACAGCACATCCGGCGGGAGAAGGCGACGTCGAATGTCTGCACCGCCCAGGTTCTCCTCGCTGTCATAGCCGCGTTCTACGGATGCTGGCATGGTCCGGAGGGCATCAAGCAGATCGCCGAGGAGACGCACCGTCTCGCCACCTCGGCGGCGGCGTCGCTCGAACGGGCGGGATACGAGATGGCCAACAACACCTGGTTCGACACGCTCACGGTGCGGGTGCCGGGACGGGCCGATGCGGTCTCTGCGGCCGCCCTCGACCGGGGCATCAATCTGGGACGCGTCGACGAGGACCACGTGCGGATCGCACTCGACGAGACGACCACCGAAGAGGTCGTCACGAGGCTGCTCGAGGCTTTCGGCGCCTCTCCGGTCGCAGATCTCGACGGGACTCCGATCCCGGCGGACCTGGTCAGACGCTCGGAGTTCATGACCCACCCGGTGTTCAGCCTCCATCGATCAGAGCATGCAATGCTCCGCTACCTCCGCCGTCTGGCCGACCGTGACCTCGCCCTGGACCGGAGCATGATCCCGCTCGGCTCGTGCACGATGAAGCTCAACGCCACAACCGAGATGATTCCCATCACCTGGCCCGAGTTCGCCGGGATCCATCCCTACGCCCCGGAGAACCAGGCGGCCGGCTATCTGGAGCTGATCGAGGAGCTCGCCGACCATCTCTGTCGCATCACGGGGTATGACGCCGTCTCTTTGCAGCCAAACGCCGGCTCGCAGGGCGAGCTGGCCGGGCTGCTCGCCATTCGGGCCTATCAGGAGTCGATCGGCGAAGGGGGCCGAGATGTCTGCCTCATCCCGTCATCGGCTCACGGCACCAACGCCGCCTCGGCCGTGATGGCCGGGATGAAGGTGGTGGTGGTGGCCACCGACGATGCGGGCAACGTCGATCTCGCCGCCCTCGAGGCCAAGGCGTCCCAGCACGCCGGGCAATTGGCGGCGGCAATGATCACGTATCCGTCGACGCACGGTGTCTTCGAGGAGGGAGTGCACCATCTGATCGAGATCGTGCACACCCACGGCGGACAGGTCTACGTCGACGGGGCCAATCTCAATGCGATGGTCGGTCTGGCCCGGCCCGGCGGGTTCGGGGCCGACGTCGGTCATCTCAACCTGCACAAGACCTTCACCATCCCCCATGGCGGCGGAGGGCCCGGGGTGGGCCCGGTGGGGGCCAAAGCCCATCTCGCGCCGTTCCTGCCCAATCATCCGATGAGTGAGAGGGCAGGGCCCACCTCGGGATTGGGCCCGATATCGGGAGCACCGTTCGGTTCGGCCGGGATCCTCCCCATCCCCTATGCCTATCTTCGTCTCATGGGGCCAGATGGACTCCGGGCGGCGAGCCAGGTGGCGATCCTGTCGGCCAACTACCTGGCGCGACGGCTCGACCCTTACTTCCCGGTGCTGTACCGGGGAAGCAACGGCCGGGTGGCCCATGAGTGCATCGTCGATCTGAGACCGATGACCCGGGCCACAGGGATCACCGCCGAGGACATCGCCAAGCGTCTTGCCGACTACGGGTTCCATGCGCCGACGCTGTCGTTCCCCGTGGCGGGCACTCTCATGATCGAGCCCACCGAGTCCGAGAGCCTCGAAGAGCTCGACCGCTTCGTCGGGGCCATGCTGGCGATCCACGGCGAGGTGGCCAGAGTCGAATCGGGCGAATGGAGCAAAGAAGACAACCCGCTGAGGAACGCACCGCACCCGGCGGAGCAAGTGGCTTCCGACGATTGGGACCATGTCTACTCACGGGAAACGGCCGCATTCCCGATCGAGACCCTTCGCCAGGACAAGTATTGGCCCCCGGTGGGCCGGGTGGACGGGCCGGGCGGTGACCGCAACCTGGTGTGCGCCTGTCCGCCCCTATCCGCCTACTCTTGAATCATGGCTTGACTTTCCACAGGTGGATGGGATCTTGATGCATTGCATTGGCGGGTAGGGACGCAGAGATGACGGTGTCACGGTGAAGTTCACCGGTCAGGTACGGATACCGGAGGTCGACCACCCCGGCGTCCCCGCAACGATCGTGGTCGAAGAGGGCCGGACCGAGGTGTTCCTCGAGGGGGAAACCCTGGGTCGCTGGTCCCTGTACGACGTGCACGCCTCGCGTCTCGTGTCCAGTGCCTTCTCGCTGTCCCTCGGTGGGGAGGAGATCACCTTCATCGCCGATGAGCCTGTGGACTTCGCCTACCGCGGGGTGGACCACATGGCCGAGGTGTGGGCCCGCTACAAGTCGATGACCATTCCGCGTCGGGTGGTGGCCGTCGGGCGCTCGCGGCGCGGCACCGTCCCGTCGCGTATCTTCGAGCTCAAGGATGCGATGCTGCAGAATCTGGAGTCCGCCGGGCGCGGTGCTGCCCGTCTTGCGCCGGTCGAGAGCTTCGGGGAGACACCGGCCGAGCCCGCGCCCTGGACCCAAAGGATCGATGCCTACTCCAATGTGCCCGCCCCACTCGACACCGAGCAGGAGCCAGAGCCGGTCATCGATGTCCCGGCCCCACCTCTCGGGGTGCCGGTAGAGGAGCCTTTCGTGGTCGAGGAGCCGGTCCTGGTGGAGGAGCCCGCACCGGTCGATGACATGACCGTCGAGCCCGAGGCGAAGGTGGAGGTGCCTCCCGTGACCCCACGGCCGGCACCAATGAGACCGGGTCCCGGGTTGATCCCGCGTCGGGTCGATCGGCCCGCGGCGGTCGAAGACTCGGATCAGATCTTCCCCCCTCGGGTCGAGCCGCCTCCGCTGGCCGGATCGCCCTGGGACGAGCCCCTGTCCGTGGAGGAGCCGCTCCACGATGACGTGCCGCCCGCCGCCGACGAGGCTCTTTCCGAGGAGGATGATGAGCGCCCCGAGGTCGTCGAGGAGTCGGCGACCCCCGAGGCCGTGACCGCCGAGCAGGAGTCTGCGGTCGAGCCGGGGATCGCCGTCGAGCCGGCTGCCGCCGACGTGCATGAGCTGGTCGGCGAGTTGCTGGCCGCCGAGCCGGTTGCAGAGAAAGGCCGCGAACTGGTCGTCGATCTCGTTCATTTCGAGGACGGAGACGACGGTGACTCCCTCGGAGGGGACAGCGAGCCCATGCCCCAGCCGGAGGACCTCGAACCGGACCTGGAGCTCCTGTTCGCCGGTGCTCCGTCACCCGCTGCCGAGCGAAGCGGTCTGCTCGGGGCCGTCCGCTCCGCCTTTGCCCGGAACCGGTCCTCACACGAGCATGAATTCGTCGAGGCCCCCGGTGGGATCGGGATCGTGCGTCAGATCTGCGCCGAGTGTGGCTACATCTCGATCGGGGTCTCTGATTAGTTGGGTTGCCGAGGAGCGAAGTCCGCCAGCAAAAGGCTCAGCCGGCGCCGGTCTTGAGGACCATCACCACCACGGCGACTATGAGCAGGACGCCCATCACCGCGCCCCAGATGGCGGACTGCTTTCCTTCGGCTGCCGCCTTCGCCGGGTCGCCTGATTCGAGGGCGGCGATCATCCGCTTCGACCCGGGTCGCTGAACCAGGGAGCCGATGAGCGCTCCGGCGATCACCACGGCCAGCCCGATCGACACGAACCCGTCGCTCCAGTCGTAGACATCGCTCACCAGCACCAGACCGATGCCGCTGAGCGCGGTGAGTATCCCGACCGGGTTGAAGAACTTCGTGCCGGCCTCGGCAACGACCCGGGCCCAGCCCAGCGTGGCCTCCCGGCCGCTCGTCGCAATGCGGGGGCCGACGAATCCGGTGAGGAAGCCGCCACCGATCCAGGCTGCGGCGGAGAGAATGTGGATGACGAGCAGGAATTCAGTCATCTGCGACCGTCGCAAGTTAGCACGGAACCGTCTGGCGGCCCGGGTACCCTCGTCGGGTGACCCCGACCATCCGCCCCGTGATCCTCTCCGGGGGCGCCGGCACCCGACTCTGGCCTCTCTCGACCAGGGACAGTCCCAAGCAATTCCTCGACCTCCTGGGGGAACCGCAGTTCGAGGCCACTCTGGGCCGGGTCCGCGGTCTGCCCGGTGCCGGCCCGGTGATCGTCGTCACCGGTGGCGAGCACGTCGGTGCCGTCGAGGCGGCATTGGCCAATTTCTCGGTCGACCTGGCTGCGTTGTTGATAGAGCCGTCCGGTCGCAACACGGCGCCTGCGCTGGTGGCCGCTGCCCTCGTCTCCGGCCCCGACGACGTGTTGTTGGTCCTCCCCTCGGACCACCTGATCGCCGACAGCCCAGCTTTCGGCCTGGCGATGGCCAAGGCAGTCGACCTCGCCCTCGAGGGGTCCCTGGTCACGTTTGGCATCGAGCCGTCCCGGCCCGAGACCGGATACGGATACATCGAGAAGGGCCACCCCGTCGATGGGGGGTTCCGGGTCGCACGGTTCAAGGAGAAGCCCGACGCCGACGAGGCCGTTCGTCTCCTCGCCGGCGGGGACCATCTCTGGAACTCGGGGATGTTCGTTTTCGTCGCCGGCCGGGTCCTGGACGAGGCGGTGCGGCTCGTGCCGGAGATCGTCGACGGGGTGAGGGGTGCCCTGCCTCCGGGACGGACGGGGAAACTGTGGCTCGAGGACGGTTTCTCCCATGTGCCCTCGATCTCGATCGACCACGCCATCATGGAGAGGACCGAGCGCGCCGTCGTCATCCCTCTCGATGCCGGATGGAGTGACGTCGGCTCCTGGCAGTCGGTATGGGAGCTCAGTGATCGCGACGATGACGGCAACGCGATGATCGGTGATGTGCTGGCACTCGACGTCGCCGACTCATACGTTCGCTCGGGATCGAGGACCATCGCCATTGCCGGCGTCGAGGGCCTGGTGGTCGTGGAGACACCGGAAGTCGTGCTCATCGTCCCCAGGGAGAAGGGGGAGATGGTGCGGGACCTCGCCGCCCGATGGGAGACGCGTCGGCGGGTCGATTGAGGCTCCCCGCGCCGTTTCCATACCATCGCCGTCATGAAGCGTCTGGTGGTCCTGATCATGGTGGGGATGTCCGTCCTCGCCTGTGCCGGTCGTCCCGCCCCCGACGCCGGCGGGAGCGAGATCTATCTCCAGCTCTGCTCCAATTGCCATGGTGACCGGCTCCAGGGCAGGGTCGGGCCGGCGCTGGGGGCCGGTTCGAACGCCGCCGGCCAGACCGACGAGTTTCTCAGGATCGCCATCACCGATGGGCGGGGGCGGATGCCGTCGTTCGCCTCGACGCTCAGCGAGGGGCAGGTGGATCGTCTGATCGAGCATCTGCGCCAGGTCCAGAGCCAATGAGCGCCCTTCTCGAGGTCCTCGAGCTCCACCCGATCCGAATCCCGATGCGTCATCGGTTCCGCCGGGTTGACCACCGGGAGGCGGTGCTGATCAAGGGCCAGGCGGGATGGGGCGAGTTCTCCCCCTTCCCCGACTACCCGCCGCATGTGACCACCCGATGGCTGGCATCCGCCCTCGAAGCTGCATGCAGCAGTCTCCCGCCTCCGGGCAGGACATCGATCCCGGTCAACGTGACCGTTCCGGCGGTGGCCCCCGACGCGGCGGTGAGGCTGGTCCTCGAATCCGGGGCGGGCACCGCCAAGGTGAAGGTGGGAGAGCCGGGTCAGACCCTGGAGGAGGAAGAATCCCGTCTCGCCGCGGTGAGGGAGGCCATGGGCCCCGCGGGGAAGATCCGAATCGACGTGAATGCCGCATGGGACCTCGAGACCGCCGTCGAGCGGCTGGCCGCATACTCCCGCTTCGACCTCGAGTACGTGGAGCAGCCCGTGAGGAGCCTGGAGGACATGGTCGAGCTGAAGCGGAGGACGGAGGTGCCCTTGGCAGCCGACGAGCTGGTCCGGCTCCGACCCGACCCCTTGGAGGTCGCCGAGATGGGTGCTGCGGACATCCTCGTGGTCAAGGTCCAGCCCTTGGGAGGTGTGGCCAGGACCCTCGACATCGCGGCCCGGGCCGGGATCCCGGTGGTGGTCTCCTCCGCACTCGAGACATCGGTCGGCATATATTCGGGTCTTCTCGTCGCCTCGCTCCTTCCCCGGCTGCCCTACGCGTGCGGGCTGGGGACGGTGGCGCTCATCGAAGGGGATCCGACCCGCTCCCCGTTGGTGTCGATGAACGGGGAGTTGGAGATACGCCGCCCCGAGCCCGATCCCGAGTTGCTGGAGCGCTGGCGCCCCG
>JBOGET010000063.1:0-11440 GCA_050741975.1 Acidimicrobiia bacterium | reverse complement strand
CGCCAGCTCTACACAAGGTCGAAGCGGCTACACGCAGGCGCTCGGGACGCTTCTTCCACCCGCAGGTGTTCACGCGGGTCAGGCAGAAAGGCGCTGCGAAATCAGGTGCCGCCCGTGCGAACTGCCTGGCGAATGTTTCAGTACGACCGAGTACCGACTACCTGGTCCTGGGTGCGCTTGGTCGCGGTGCTGACTCTGGTTCGGCTCATGAGCGTTTGGTTCACGCTTAGATTCGCTATCGGGGGAAGATCCCCCCGGCAATAGCGGGTCTCGATCCGGCGACGCGGATCAGTTCGATTACCCGATGAAGGAACCATCGCGGACAGGGTATGGGCGTGAGGTGGAATGCCCGCTGGAGACATCCTGATGAATTCGTGCGATCATCTCCAAATGGTCTCCCTGCCAAGAAGACGCGCGATTTGCTGCTCTCGGACGTAAGCAACAGTCTCGACGTCCGCGGCGCGAGGGAGGCGCTTCAGGAGGGCTCGCAGATAACCCACAAGGAGACCAGCGGATGCGACCAGGTGCGGGCTCCGTCTGGCGCGAACGATGCTTCGCGCCAAGAGGAAGACTGGGTGGTATCCGATCAGATAGCAGCCCTCGCCACGCTTGAGCCAGTCGCTCCATTGCCCCTGAGCCGAGCCGGTGGTTCGGAGTTGTCTGAGGATCAGATCGGAAAACGTCCGTGTTTCCCACTGCCGCATGCTGGCCTTGATCTCGTCCAGACCATCCCACCCCGGCGCCGACGCCACGCCGCCGATCTCTTCCCAGGCGCGTCGACGATAGATCTTGGTGGCACCCCGGACGTGGAACATCGGGTGGCTCTCTCGCTCGAGGCCATTCCTGCCCACCGACTCGATCGTACCCCCAGCGATCCCCAGCCTCGGATTTCGTGCGAAACGCTGAAGGCATTGCTCGAAGTAGTCATTGTCGAAGACCAAGTCTCCGTCGAGCTTGACTATGTAATCCCAGTCCTGCGACCGAAGATGGCGGTACCCCTCGTAGAAAGCATCGACGACCCCCCGACCAGATGCGCGGAAGCCTCGGTCCGCTCTGGTCACCACCCGCAGCCAGGGCACCTCCAGGGCGTAGCGCCGAAGGATCTGCGGAGTGCGATCCGTTGAGCCGTCATCAACCAAGATCCACTCCGCCGGAGGCATGGTCTGATTCAGCATCGACCGGATGGTTTGCTCTACGTACTTCTCCTCATTGCGCACGGGGGTTACGACCACATAGGGGGCAGGATCCTGATCGCCGTTTGACGGTTCCGAAGAGCGGCCAGTCATGGCGACTCGGAACACCACTCATATGGAGTTGGTGCGTCAGGAGGGCTCGCCACCTCGATGAAGCCGAGGCGGCCGTCGCCAGCTGCTGCGAGCTTCATAGGCTTTTCTCCTCACCAATGGCTTCCACGCGCTGATTCCACTCGGTTGCAAGGTCGGAGAGTGAGGACCTCCGGTCCGGCACGACGGCAGCCCGGAGTCGAATGAAGTGGTGATGTCGGGTGACGGCCGGGCCAGGTCCCCTCGCTTCCAGAACATGCCGAATCAGAGGCACAGACGCCAAGGCAAGCCGGATCGAGGCATCGAGACCGAGCGCCAAACGGTAGGTCATAGCGCCTGTCTTTCCGTAATGCTTCTCCATATAGGTGGTCTTGCTGCGCACGTATTCGACGATGCTGCGGTCTTCAAAGTCTGTAAGGCGAGGAGCAGGGTCACTGGCGTCGTCGACCGCGACTTGTCCGGTCGTGCGGCCGGCGTGTGTCACATAGGCATCTGGCACCCACGCAATCTGCCAACCACTCCGGGTCAGCCGAAACATGAGGTCGATCTCTTCTGCGTACAGGAAGAAGCGCTCATCGAAGCCGCCGAACGAGGAGAAGACCGATCGGTCGATCAGGAAGGCGCTTCCACTCACCCAGCCATTGGAGAAAGTGTGACCCATCCTGGGGCTCATCTTGCGCCCTGCGACGCGATGGATACCAACGGCCTTGCCGAAGGCCTGCAACGGAGTGGGATAAGCGAAAGGAGGATTCCGCCAGACGCTCCGGTCTGGGTTCAGGATCGGACCGGCGGCAACCGCAGTCGTCGGATCTTCGACGAGAGCCGCGGCGAGACGGTCGAGGGCTCCTTCATGTACCAAAGCATCGGGGTTGACGATGAAGAGCAAGTCACCAGACGCCTCACGTGACACGAGGTTGTGATTCGCCCCAAAGCCGCGCCAACGACTCTGCTCGATGATGTGGGCCGAAGGGAAACGCTCCTTGATGGGGTCCATCGCGCCGGGCCGTGAAGCATTGTCCAGCACGATCACCTCGAACGCCCCCCGTGTGTAAGGATGTTCGAAGAGCGACAGCAGGCATGATTCCAGCCACCCCGTTTGACGATGATTGACTATTGAGACAGTGAGCGATCTTTGCATATCAGATCAGTCGACAGCTAGTGGGCCTGTTTTCGTCGGAGGCTCCGTCCTTCTCTGACAGGGCAGAGCATCGTTACTTTGCCACGGATTCGATACCCCCTCGGACCCGTCGTGCCTGATGCGAAAGCCGAGGCATTTGATTGCGGAGCACCATGTCGGCTCGCCCGACTCCGATGCCGAGCAGAATCAGGCCTGTCGGGAAGAACTGATCGAAAGTCCATGCGTCGAACGTGGCTCCTCCGAACAAGAGGCACAGCACCCCCAGCGCTCCCATGAGAACCACAGGCTGCTCGGCTGAGTCGGCTCGAGAGAGTCCGCCGATACTGCGTGCGAGACACACCAGGAAGAAGGACAGGAGCAACAGGAATCCCAGGACACCCAGCTCCAGCAACCCCTTGTAGTAGGCGTTGTCGAAGAGGACCTGGCTGACGTCGGTCGTGATGTACCCGGGGCCGATCAATGGTCGCTCGGACATGAGGTCGGGCACCATTTCTGCTCGAGTCAGGCGCACCACGATGTTGGGATCCTGTCCCGGTTGCGTGAGGCTGTCGAGGAGGAGGCGGGCGGTTCGGGACGAGATCATGAAGGCGATCCCCATCAAGCCCGTTACCGCCAGGCCTAAATGCAGGGCAGAGGGCCATTTACGAACCTGAAGCAATCCGATCCCCAATCCTGCCAGGATCAGGATGAAGAACCCCGTTCTCGAGTTGGTGACAGGTAGCGCCAGCACTTGAGGCACCAGGAGGGCGGCGAAGAGTCGTTTCTGGCGGCGCGTGGGAGCGTGGAGGTAGAGCACCAGCGTCAACAGCACTCCCATCGCCAGCAATGCCGAAAGAGTGATGGGATGGGGCGCTGTGCTCTCTACCTTGGTCAGTCCGGTGAGGCGCGCTTTGAGGTCCTCACTGAAACCCCGCACCCCGTCCGGGTCCTCGATCAGCCCGATTGCCGTCCAGATGTTGTAGAGGAACACGGCACGCTGTTTCAGCACGAATTCGAAGATGGCGATCGTGCCCTGTATGGCAGTGAGCACCGAGATCAGGATGAGGACGCGCCGGGACCAGCGAAGATTGGTGGCCACGTGGTATGAGGAGATGAAGAGACCGGAATAGAGAAACACACGAACCAGCCCTCGCCGTGAGGCTCGCATCTCGAACTCGGTGTAGCCGGGCGCGTTCCAGAAATAGGCGAGCACCAACACGACGAGTAACGACAAGGCGATGAGACCCAATGCGCCCAGCGGTAGCGGTTTGGGCTCGACGATCAGCCACAGGAGCCACAGCAGTGCCAGCAGCCCCAGAACCGGCTCCCATGGGCGGATAGAGAGACCCACCGGCAGGACGAAGACGTCAGGGATGAGACGGTTGACCACCAGATAGACCGCAAGTGTCAAAACCACCAGAAAGCCGAGGAGATCTCTTCGGTCGCGGTGGGTGACGCCAATGAATGGATCGGCGGGACGGGTCCGTCGGGTTTCTCCCTGGGGGAGGGCGATCATGTCTCAGGGACGAGAGGATCGGTGACCATGGGTCCCGCCAGGCTCGCCGACCTCAGGAATGGTGGTCTCGGGTGGCTGGGTGGAGATGTCGCGCTCGGCCCGGGCGAGGCGCAACGCCTGGTTCGTCCGTTCGCGGGTACCAGCGTCCACGAGGCCGGGCGTCCCACCCTCTTCCCTGGCCCGTTGCCAGGTGTCGACGGTGGTGGCGAGCACCAGGAGGGCGAGGGCGCCAACTCCAAGTATGGCCAGGCTCATCACCGGCGTGCGACGCTGGCCCGTTTCACTAACGGTCAACTCCTCGGTGATCAGCATGAGGCTGATCCGCTGTTCTGGCCCGGCGGCGGGCGTGTCCCACCTCAAGGAGATCCGGCTCGCATCCAGTTGCGCGCCACTCTGGCTCAGAGCAGCCTCCGCCTCCGCCAACTCCTGCTCATCGAGCTCATTCCCGTCTGCAACCGGTTCGACCGCCTCGAAGGCGATACCGCCCCACTCGACGGAGAGCACCAGCGGAGGAGGCTCCCCCTCCGTCTCGAGGAGAACTGGCACGTCGATGGTCGCTGTATCGAGGGGGACCCCCACCTCCCGCTCCACGCTCACTGTCAACTGGCTCTCAGGCTTGAGAGTGGCAAGCTGTGGCTCCAACCCTCCGGCCGCGGCCTGCACCGCGACAGCGACCTCGTCGCCCTGGAAGTTACTCACGACAAGGGTCAGGCCAGGATCGGCGGTGGCGTAGAGCCGGTCCAGGTTCACCAGGAGACTGCCGAGGAATGCGTCTTGCACTGCGGCGGGCTCTGGCTCGGGCAGCTGGGCCATGACGGGCGGCTCCGCCAGACGCCCCTCGAGCCATCGAAACGCCCCCATCGCTCCGGCTACCGCGCCTTCGCGAGTGTCCGAAGTAGCCGTCACAGTGATAAATGAGGTATCAGGCGCGGTGGTCGCGACCAGGGTATCGAGCAACTCGATACCCTGAGCCTCCTCGATTTGGCGAGCCGCCTCGGGTGTCTCGAGCATCTGGGAGTAAACCTGAGCCGGGCCGTCGAAACCGCCTGCGACGCTCTTGGAGGCGAGCGACTCCAAGCCCTCGGGCACCACCACCATCTCGATCGAGGACTCGTATTTTGGGGGGATTCGACTCTCGAGTGACCACCCGTCGGCGCCCCTGGTCACTTCGAAGAGGAGGGCGAAGACCACCAGTCCCAAGCCGACGAAGCCGACCAGAAGCAATCTCCTCTGCCTGCGGAGCGCCTGGGTGAATTCGTAGATGTCCATCGTTCATCTCCTTTCGCCGGCAGCGGCGACGTCCCGTTTTAGAGTGAAGCGGCGAGTGGCGCACGAGCCCGGCACGGACAACGGGCAGTGTCTACTCGGGCCGGGGAGCAGGTGGCTCACCTGGCGACCTCGCGTATGGCGGAGAGGAGAGACGGAAGCCGCAGGGGCTTGGCCAGCCTGATCGCCTCCGGCAGCAGGGTGGGTTGCTCGCCGCCGAGTACGAGCACCGAAGTGGAACCCATCGTTTCCAACCATTGCTGGCTGTTCGGTTCAGCGGCGGCCGCGATGTCGGCGTCGAGAAGGATGACCTCGGGGCTGAAAGCTTCAATCCATCGAGACGCCTCCTCGGGCGTTCGGGCCGTGGCCACCTCAAAACCTGGGCGGAACGCCTCGAGTGCTCGGGTCACGAAGCCCAGCTGCTCCTCGTCGGTGCCCACCACCAGGACGCGGTGCCGTTCCTCGGCTTCGTCCCCATGCCCGTTCGGGCCGGGAGACGATCCTTCCGGGACCGGCTCAACGACAGGGCGTGAGAGATCAATTCGATCGATCGCCTGAATCATGTTCTGAAGCTCCGCATCGTGGCCGAGGTCCAGGCGTGCCCTGCCTGCGGCCGGGTCGAGAGGTACCCGCGCTCCCCCGAGCCGAAGGCTCTGCTCGGCGGCCGTCAGGATCCGGATAACCGCCATCCCCGCCTCGCCACTCGAGCGGGGCGAGTTCCCGGTTCGGATGCACTCCAGGAAATGGGCACACTCCTCTCGAAGCGGCTCGTACTCCTCGAGGTAGGGCGTGACGATGTCCCCGTAGCGATACGAGTAATGAAAGTCGCCGAAGGAGTCGTAGTGCCGGGGACCGTCGACACCCCTGTCGTAGATACGGACCTTCTCATTCAGAGAGACGTCGTCGTAGACGAGCATTTTCTTGGTCCCGACGATGGTCATCTCACGCACCTTTCGCGGGTCGAGCCAGGAGGCGATGATGTTCGCCATGAGCTCGGGACCGAACTCGATGGTGACCGACACCACGTCTGCCAGCCCGTTCGAGAAGTGGGACGTGCCCACTGCCGAGACGGCTGTGGCCTGCCGCTGCAGCACGTAGATGAGTATCGACACGTCATGCGGCGCCAGATCCCACAGGACGCTCACATCCGGCTGAAAGATCCCGAGATTGACCCGGAGCGATCGCACGTACAGGACATCACCAAGCTGGCCCTGAGCGATGACGTCGCGGATGCGATTGACGGCGGCAGCGTATTGAAACGTGTGCCCCACCATGAGAACCCGCTGTTGGTACCTGGCGAGTGAATTCAACTCCTCCGCCTGCTTGATGTCGGTTACGAAGGGCTTCTCCACTAGCACGTGCTTGCCGGCTTGTAGGGCGGCTCTAGTCAGCCGATAGTGGCTCGACACCGGCGTGGCCACCACCACTGCGTCGATGTCGGGATTCCCGATGACGGTCTCTGCCGTCTCGGACAGGCGAACGGAAGGAAAGAGCTTGGAAATGTGATCGCGGCGCTCGGGATCTCGATCGGCCGCCATCACGATCTCCGCTCCCATGCTCCGCAATGCGAGGAAGTTGCGGATGTGGTTGGGTCCCCAATAACCGCAGCCGATCACGCCGATCCTGATTCGATCCGCAGGCACGTCAGCGTCCCCTCTGAGTCACGAGGGCAGGAAGGGTCCGAAGAACGATCTTCACATCTTCCCGCAGCGACCAGTTCTCGATGTAAGCGATGTCCAACCGGACCATGTCCTCGAACGAAAGATGATTGCGTCCGCTCACCTGCCAGAGCCCCGTGATTCCGGGGCGCGCCTCGAAGCGCCGCTTGTGGGCTTCGGTGTACCTATCGACCTCATAAGGCACCGGAGGTCGGGGGCCGACGATGCTCATCTCACCGCGGAGGACGTTCCATAGCTGAGGAAGCTCGTCCAGACTGGTGGTCCGCAGGATGCGACCAACGGGCGTGATGCGGGGATCGTCGATCATCTTGTGCAACTGCCCCCCACCGTTGGAGAGTGAACGGACTCGGTGACCGTTGGCGGAGGGGGTCTCCCCCGTCTTGCCGAAGATCCAGTCGGTTGCATACCGCTGGTGCAGATCGGCTTCGCTGCCGACATGCATCGTGCGGAACTTGACCAGCGTGAACGGTCGTCCGCGCAGACCCACCCGCGTCTGCCTGTACAGGATCGGCCCCGGAGAGGTGACCTTGATGGCCAAGGCGATGACACCCATGACCGGAGACAGGAGAAGGCAGGCACCCGTGGCGACCAGCAGGTCAAAGCCCCGCTTCAACGTCCAGTTGTACCCGACCACCCGGGAGCCCCGCAGGCCGACCACGGGGAGGCCACCGACCGAGTCGATCTCGATCCGTTCGTGGAGGAGTTCGGCGACGTCGGGGACCAGCCTCCACCGGACGCCGATCTCCATGCAGGTCCCTATCAAGTCCTGGAGCCGCTCGGTGGAGGCTGAGGGAACCGCCACGATGATCTCGTCGATGCCGTGGGCCTCCACCACTTGGCGCAGATCGCCGGTGTTGCCGAGGACCGGAACTCCCTCGAGGAACTCCGAGGACCGCTCCGGGTTGTCGTCCAGGAACCCGACCAGTGTGTAGTAGGCGGGGTCGTCGAGAAGGGCCCGGCCCAGCTGTCTTCCGATTCGTCCGAATCCGATGATCACCACCCGGCGACCGGCATAAGGGCCTGCTCGTAGGCGCCCTCGTATGTAGTGGTGCAAGCGCCGCGTGCCCCACAGAACGGGGATGCTCAGCACATAAAAGATCAGAACGGAACCCCGGGAGTACGAGTACCCGCGGTAGAAGAAAGAGATGGCGAGGACGGCCGCGGTGGCCAACGTGGCAACCTTGAAGATCTGGAGGACCTCGCGTCGTGGCGAAGGCGACGGCCCATGAAGGCCGTAGACGTTCAGGAGGATTACGAAAGTGCCTGCGGACAGCAGGGCGGGCATCAGATAGTCCGACCACGGCACCGTTGACTGCGGTGTCGGATCGAGACCGGTTGCGTGGCGCAGCCACACCGCCGCCAGGACGCAGCCGAAGATGGCTGCCGCGTCCAGCAGCGCGAGCAGTGCACGCTCAAGCAGGACTTCGCGGCGATACATCTGGAGAGAGGACGACGTCGGTTAGTGCAGTCGACACCCGGACGACCGCTTCATCGGTCAGCTCCGGGTACATCGGCAGGGACAGCCCATGGGCGGCCCACCGCTCGGCGTGAGGGAAGGTCCCTGGCCGGAGACCTAGGTAACGGAAAGCACCCTGGAGATGGACCGCGACCGGATAGTGAAGGCCGGTTTCTATGCCGGCCTCCTCGAGAGCGGTCCTCAAAAGGTCTCGCATGGGATGTCGCACCACGTAGAGGTGGTAGGCGTGTGTGCTCCCGGGGGACTCGATGGGCAACTCGAGGTCGGTCTCGGCGAGGAGCTCGGCGTACTCGGCGGCCAAGTCTCGGCGGGCCGCGACCCAGCCGTCCAGATATCGAAGCTTGATCCGCAACACTGCCGCCTGAAGGGCGTCCATCCGGCTGTTGACGCCCCCCACCGGGTGCGAGTGCTTCTTCGCTTGCCCATGGTTACGGAGCATCCGGATACGGCGGGCCAGGTCCGGGTCGTTCGTTGTCACTGCGCCGGCGTCGCCGCAAGCCCCCAGGTTCTTGCTCGGGTAGAAGGAGAATGCCGCCGTTCCCATCGAGCCGACCCGCCTCCCCTGGTAGGTGGCTCCGTGAGCCTGGCAGGCGTCCTCCAAGACTTGGAGGCCGTGCCGCTCGCAGATGTCGAGTAGCGGGTCCATGTCGGCCGGCTGTCCGTAGAGGTGAACCGGCAGAAGGACGCGAGTGCGCGGGGATATGGCCTCCTCAACGAGGCTGGGGTCCATGGTGCCGGTTTCCGGATCGACGTCGACAAGCACGGGTCGCCCTCCCGCCTCAACGATTGCCTGCACCGTGGCGATGAAGGTATTGGGCACTGTGATGACCTCGTCTCCACGTCGGAGCCCCATCGCCCGCAGGGCGAGGATCAGGGCATCGGTACCGCTTCCTACTGTCACGCATTCGACGGCGCCTACATACCCGGAGAACTCACTCTCAAACGCCTCGATCTCCGATCCGCCTATGAAGGACCCCGCGCGGAGGATTTGCTCCCAGGCCAAGAGGATCTCCTCGACCAGGGACTCGTGTGTGGCGGGCAGGTCCAGGAATGGAACATCCGGCTCGGAAGCCGCGCGACCATTTCGTGGGCGATAGTCGCCCAGTTGCACCATGATCTCATCGGCCAACAGGTCGACGATGACCTCATGTGCCATCAGGAGCCTCCACTAGCGTTTCGTCCCTTCCCGCTGTGAACAGAACGCCTCTCCCCCCTCGGAGTACGCAACTTACCCACCCTCAGCGATTAGGACAAGGGTGGAGTTGAGAGCGGTCGTGGCCGTTTGAGGAGACAGAGGCCCTCGTGTCTTCATTGCGAGTGGTTTTCGCCTGTATGATGGCTCTGGTTGACGGAGCAGCCACCCACCTGGATCACTCGCCGTCGCTTCATCCCCGCTGCGTTGGCAATCCCCATCTCCCTCGTCGTGGCGTCGTGTCGGCCGGAGGGAGGGGGAGAGTCGTCGACGACCTCGAAGGCCTCCACCACCACGAGTTCTAGCACTCCCTCGACCACTGCCTCCTCAACCACCACTGCCCCCTCAACCACCACTGCCCCCTCAACCACCACTTCCCCCTCGGCCACCGCCCCTCCGGACGCCGGCACGGAAGTCGCCCCCCGAGGTTCGACGGAGGCTTCCAACGCACTGCTCAACCCATCAGCCCACGGGTGGCCGGACGCGAGCAACACGGGTGTTCGTGCCGGAGCGCGGTTAGAAGTGGTCCAGGGTTATCTAGACGTGCGAGATGCCGACATCACGCTCGACGACGCGGTTCAGGCCACTCGACCAGCATCGGGCTCGACCGTATGGGGGCCGGTGACGCTATATCCCGACCGCACCGTGATCGAGGCCGCCGATATCCGGGGACGTTTGCAGCAGTCCTCCGCCCTGCCGGTCTACATCGAAGGCTCCAGGATCACGGCTTCGGACGAGGTGACGAACGCTCTCTACCAGGTGGACACCCAAAATGCTGGTGCTGTCGATGGCGGTGCCGCGATGACCTACGTGTCGGACTCCACCATCTGGGGTGGTCGAGGCAAAGCCGCAGCTTTCGGAGGCTGGGTCAGCTTCGAACGCTGTGATATTTCCGGGGGCGAGGACTGTATTGACCTTCAAACGCAAACCCACCTGAAAGATTGCTATATCCACGACCTGGAACGACTCGAGGGCAGCCACAACGACCTCTTCCAGTCGGGCGGCGCGGTCGGGGCGTCGGTGGTCCATTGCACGCTCCTTGCTGCCCGCCGGATGCCGGACGGACAGGGTGTCCAATTCCCTGACGGGTGGTTCGACCCGTTCAACGCTGTTCTGATGATGGGCAACTATGGCGGGCAAGTGAAGGACGTGCTACTCGAGGACTGCTTGCTGGATGGTGGGAACTACACGATCAACGACAACTGGTCCACAACACATCCGGTCGACAACCTGGTCGTGAGAGGGTGTCGGTTTGGTCGTCACTTCCGCTACGGGCCGAGGGACCTGGAGGGCCCGGCATGGACCTGGGAGGACAACGTCTGGGACGACACCGGCGAATCCGTGTGAGACATGGCCGAGCGTGGCGGGCCCGGTAGCCGACAGGGATAGACCATGATTGCCGATGACGTGGTGCTTGGGGATGGGGTGGAGATTCGACACCCCGACCTGGTCAATCTCTATGGGTGCAGCATCGGCGCCGGCACCCGGATCGGCGCCTTCGTGGAGGTCCAGAGAGGGGTGATGATCGGCAACAACTGCAAGATCTCCACCCACAGCTTCATCTGCACCGGCGTGACGATCGAGGACGAGGTCTTCGTTGGGCACGGAGTCATGTTCGTCAACGACCTCTACCCGAGGGCGACCAACGACCGTGGCGAGCCGCAGACGGAAGAGGATTGGCAGCCATTCGAGACGCGGGTGGCGACGGGTGCATCGATTGGGAGCAACGCGACCATCCTTGGCGGGGTGGTGCTCGGTCGCCATTCAGTGGTCGGGGCCGGGGCGGTCGTCACCCGGGACGTCCCTGAGTTCGCCATCGTTGCCGGTGTCCCGGCGCGGGTGTCGGGGGACGTGAGACTCCGTGGAGACTCGGCCTGACCCCTCCTCGCCTGTTCATGGGAGACAGGCTC
>JBOGET010000062.1:0-3631 GCA_050741975.1 Acidimicrobiia bacterium | reverse complement strand
GAAAGATGCAGGCCGTCGAGCGCTACGAAGGGCTCATGGGTCCGGGCGGAATCGCCGACTGCTCCAAGGCCGGCAACTGCACCGTCGTCTGCCCCAAGGAGATCGAGAACCTGGAGTCGATCGCGGCGATGAACCGGCAGATCAGCCGATATTTGCTGGTGGACTGGCTAAAGGGTTAGAACTTCGGGGCCCGATTGGGCGGCGAGCGAGTTCCCGGCGAGACCGGAAGGTGGAGAGGAAGAGTGATCGAACAGGAGGGCTTCTTGTGCCTGGAAGGGATCGACGGAAGCGACCCGCCCGAGCAAGGATCCTGCCTGGGAAAAGCGCGGTGGCATGTTGGGAGCCAACCGGTTGGCAATCGAAGCGCTCCCCCTTTTGCCGACTTTCCCGCGAGAGAGGGGGGTCGTCACGACGGGGTTCAGAACGCCGGACGGGAGCGTCACATGGGTCTGGCCCATCTGGCGAATGCCGTTGCCCGTCCAGGTGGTACGAAGCGTGTTGGCGCTATGAGAGATTCGAGATGAGAGGCGGAGGGATCAATTGCGCCTCAGGGGAATCGTGGGCCTCTTCGGGAGCACGCGGGTCAGTGAGGGGTATTTCAGAAACTTTACTGTAGGTGTTCCGGGGTTGTTATGTGGAGATGAACCGCTTGGTTGGGACGGGTGAACGATGCTGTCTTCAGGCCGAGACAAATCACCTCCTCTCGTAACTGCAGGGCACACTGCAAGCTACCATTACTTCCTGTACCCTTCACAAGAATGCCGGAGCGTCACCGACTCCAGTCTTCCACGCCTAGACCCAAAACCCGCCTGAACTCGCCCGTATTGCTCGTCACGACCGTATAACCGTTCGCGACCGCAATGGCCGCAATCAGCAAGTCTCGCTCTCCGATCGGCTGGTGGCGTAGCTCATGGCGCAACCGTCCGTGATGCTCACCAGCCCGACGGTCGAAGGGCACCACCTCGTACGGTTTAAGGAACTCGTGGAATACAGCCCGCCGTCTGGCGGGATCGTCACTCCGCTCGGCGCCATACCAGAGCTCGGCGACGGTGATTGACGAGATCCGGACTTCATCTGGGCCTACTTGCTGGAGGCGTCTCCGGACGCTCGCGGGCTCAGACCGGATCCCGTGGATCACCACGTTTGTGTCGAGTAACCAAGTCACTCCCCATCGATCCGAGGATCCAACAAGGTCCCACCGAGTGGCTCGGGGAAATCAAACTCCAGGCCTTCACGCAGCTCGTCGATCTTCTTCCAGTACTGATTGGGCCAAGTCCTCCTCGGTATGGGCTCTAGAATGACGGCCTCCCCTTCACGCCGAATCAGGACCTCGTCCCCATCAAACCGAAACTCTTTGGGAAGTCGGACCGCCTGAGATCGACCGTTACGAAACACTTTGGCACGGCGGCTGCGGGACTGATCCCCGGCGGAATCGACGTTGCTGGTCATTGTTTACCACCCCCTACGGCTCCATGATAGATACCAGTATATACCAAAGTGAGCTTAGTGTCGACCGAGCGTGACCTTCTTCCAGTCCGCATGCTCAACGAGGTCTCGACGAACTCCTCCCTCACCTTTTCGCGCTTTCAGGAGCGCGGCCTCCTTGGAAGTCTGTTATTCCCCGTGCATGACAGGGGTTCCACGCCCTGAAGAGCACGACCCCTGATCGGCTGGCTGGTGAACTTGCTGCAGAGGTAGACGCCCCGTCGGGAGCATCACGGCTCCACCGCCGGCGAAGTCGGGTCGAGATGGATCCCGACATCGGGCAGCGTGTGGACCACGACCCAGCCGCGAACGAAGGGGCGGCGGGGCGGCTGGACGCGAAGATGTCGATCGGGCTTTTCGAGAGGTCTTCGAAGAGGAGGACGAGCTCCGCACGATGTGGGAGAGCCTCACATCTCAGAAGCAGAAGTTCTCCGCGCTTTGGCTGGTAGTGCCCAAGGACTGACCACGGCCGCCACGATGGAACGCTATTCGCTCACGAGCAGCGGGACGACCACCAACACAGCCAAGTCCCTGGTGGACGAAGGGGTCCTGGTCAAGACCAGGAGGGGCGATGCCTTCGACGGATGCTGGGGAAGGGGCTCGCCAGCATAGCCGAGTCGATCGGGCCGAATGGCAGGGGAGACAGTACCTGGCGGCTGATCCGCCAGGGTTGAAGGGTCACGGTCATGACTCGAGCAACCGATCTCTCAGCGCAGCTCTTCGGCCGACCTCGCACCCAGATCGTGCAGCCACTCGACGACCTCCTTCGCGCCACTCCGGGACGCGGCGTCGATCGGCGACAAGCCGTCGTATCCAACCCAGTTGAGATTGGCCCCGCGGTCCAGGAGAACCTCCGCCGTCTGTCGCTGCCCTCCGTGGCACGCACACCAGAAGGCATGGGTGACCTCGTCCGGTGATGGAGCCCCGGGTTGGGGAGCGCCAGGAGACCACGGACGCAGCGCTCGGGGGTCGCCGGCGAAATGAGCCTCGAGACGATCCAGCAGGCCCAGTGCGGAGGCCTGCCAGAGCGTGGTCTGCGCGCCGCGTTCGACGAGCCGGCGCGCCGCCCGCCACTGTCCGAACGCCACGGCATCGGCCAGGGGCGTACCGCCGCCGATGACCGCACCCGGAGCTTCGATGTAGGCGCCGGCGTCGAGCAGCGCGTCCAGCACCGCGACGTCGTCGCTGCTCGCGGCCCAGTGGAGCGGGGTCTCCGCGTGCGGGCCGCTGAACCGTGCATTGACGTCAGCGCCATGCGTGATCAGGAGGGCCACGGTCGCTGCCCCATTCGGAAAGTGGCCGGGCCAGTCCGTAGCCACATGCAGCAGCGTTCGTCCGCCGGCGTCACAGCTGTCGTCAGTGCCGCCGATCTTCGCGGATGCGAGCTCGGGGTTGTCGCTCAGGAGGCGCTCCAATGCCTCGAGATCGCCGCCACGGATCGCCTCAACAGCCGCGACGGCGAGGGAGTCAGCGGGACGGAGGTTCAAGATGATCAGCCTCCAGGAAGAGGATATCGCCAGGGCCTAGGCCGCGTCTTCAACGCGCCTAACGCTCTCACCTGACGCCCCTCGTGCGACCTCTCTGTGGAAGACGACCCGGTGGCCCATGTCAGCCCGCCATCTTGCTCAGCATATGGTCCAGGACCTCGCTATGCTCGTCCTGCGGACTGAACAGAATGATCTCGGCATCTTCGCCGACTTTTACCGTGTGCCCGGGCGGCCAGTAGAATAGGTCACCGCTGTTGGTCACTTCCTGTGAGCCGTCTGCGAAGGCTACGGTGAGTTGACCCTGCAAGAGGTAGCCCCAGTGCGGAGCTTGGCACAGGTCGCCCTCCAGCCCTTGGAGCAGCGGCGAGATATCCGTACCAGCGCCGAGAGAAAAATACTCGCCGCTGATCCTGCCGTACCCGGTCGCATCGCCGAAATTCGTCTTTTGTCGGGCTACGGCGCCTGGTGCGTCGATTCTAACGGGTATGTCCTTCTTGGCTATCCGCATCGTGTGCTCCTTCGTTGTGGTTGGTGCTGGTCCGCACCAGCGATACCACATGGATTGGCAAGACGTTCCCGCAGCTGGTCCGGCTCACACACGATTACCGTTTCGTCAATGGTTCGAAGCATTCCTTCGTTCCGGTCTGCCTAACGTCCCG
>JBOGET010000061.1:0-4978 GCA_050741975.1 Acidimicrobiia bacterium | reverse complement strand
CACCCGGGGCGGCAGGGTGCGTAGGGCGGCCATCTCAAGGCTGTAGGGAATCACCGAACTGAGCAGACCGACCAGAGCCCCCAGCACCAGCAGGCGTGGCTCGAGCAGGCGCGCGCCCGCCGTAGCCACGGCGAACGGCGCGATGGCAAGGGTCGCGACCGTGCTGGCCACCGCCAGCCCGTCGACGCCGGCCCAGCGGCGCCCGGTCGCCGCCGTCGAGACGATGTACAGCGCCCAGCACCCGCCCGCGAGTAGTGCCAGGCCGAACCCGAGGGCGTCGACCTTCGTGGGTCCGGCGCCGAACAGGGTGATGCCTAGCGCGGCGAGGCCCACCCACACCAAATCGCGCGTGCGGCGGCTGCCCACGGCCGCGAGCGCCAACGGGCCGACGAACTCGATCGTCACCGCCACTCCGAGTGGGATCCGGGCGAAGGACTCGTAGAACGCCCAATTCATCGCAGCCAGCGCCAGCCCGAGCGCCAGCAGCGGTCGCCAGTCCGCCGCGCTGCGACCATCCAGCCGGGGGCGGGCCAAGGCGAGCAGGATCAGCGAACTCGTCACGAGTCGCAGGAGCACCATCCCGATCGGCGGGATCTCGCCGAACAGCCCCTTCGACACCGCCGCGCCGAACTGCACCGACAGGATGCCGATCAGAACCAGCCACACGGGTGACAAACCAGCAGCAGGCACCGGCTCAGGCTATGCGGGTTGGTCAGAGCCTCCTGTGTGGTGCGACGATGCGCGCGTGAGGTACGACCTGCGCGCACTGAACCGTGCCGCCAACCAGGCCCTAGGAGGGCGTAGGGTCGAGGTGCACCACGCGGCCAACCACGCCAAGTTCGGGCCGCGCGCCCAGCGCACCATCCCGTCCGAGGTACTGGCCGTCCCCGCCAGGCGACACGACGTTGCCTCAAGGATTCAGCCGAGCTGGCATCTCCATCCCATCCATCGCACATACGGTGCAATCCAGGGCAGTCCGGAAGAGTGCGCGAAACGCTCTGACCAGGGGTTTTAGTCCACAATACACCGGGATCCACGCCTGGTCCCTCGGGACGCTGAGGTCGTGGGTTCGAATCCCGTCGTCCCGACTCAAGGTGCTGGTCAGAGGCTCGAGGGTAGGTCTCCGGCCAGCACCTCGGTCGTTTCATCCCGCGTTTATCCCGCGTCCAGATTCTGGAAGCGGCTCTGGGAGACGGTTGGAGAGTTCCAGGTCCAGCACCCTCGCCTTGGTGGTGATCGCCGCCGAACATGAGAACGAGGTGGACTTCAGTCCACAAACCGAGGACATGATCGAGCCGGGCGTTCTCGTGATCGCAGGGTCAAGGAGAAAGGTGGACCAGGTCCGACAAGTCGGCGGCTGATGGGCGCCGAACTCGTCGCCTTCGGCGGGGCGTTCCTGGCGACCCGCCTGCTGGCCTGGATCGGGAAGCAGATCGGGGTTCCCACCATCGTCTTCTTCATGACGGCTGGGATTTGGCCGGATGAGCCCTGGGCTAGGGTCGGTAAATGTTGACCAGCCCGTTCCTGCAGATGGCGGCCATTCTGGCTGTGGCTGCCGGGATCGGAGCACTCGCGCTGGCATTGCGCCAGCCCCTCATCGTTGCCTTCATTGCCGTTGGGGTTCTCGTAGGTCCCGCCAGTCTGGGCTGGGTAGAGGCAGGGACGGAGCTCGAGTTGCTGGCCAGCCTCGGAATTGCAGTGCTCCTGTTCTTGGTCGGACTCAAGCTCGACCCACAACTGATCCGCACCACCGGACCGGTTGCTCTCGCGGCTGGTCTTGGGCAGGTGGTATTCACCTCGTTGGTTGGGTTCGGGATCGGCCTAGCCCTGGGTCTGGGCGTGCTGCCGGCGGTCTATGTGGCGGTCGCCCTGACCTTCTCCTCGACGATCATCATCGTCAAGCTCCTCTCGGATAAGCGCGAACTCGACCATCTTCATGGGCGAATCGCCGTCGGTTTCCTCATCGTCCAAGACATTTTCGTGGTCATAGCGCTGATCGTGATCACAGCGATCGGGGATGTCGGGACTGGAGAGATCGGAACGCAGCTGATCCTGACGGTATTGCGCGGCGTCGCGTTTCTCCTCGTCCTACTCGGCTTGATGCGCTGGGTTCTCCCTTCCCTGGTGGGTCGGATGGCCCGCAACAAGGAACTGCTGGTCCTCTTCGGGGTTGCCTGGGCGATAGGCCTGGCAGCTGTCGGAGAGATGCTGGGTTTCTCGGTCGAGGTGGGAGCGTTTCTCGCCGGCTTCTCCCTCGCCTCCACCCCCTACCGAGAGGCGATCGCTTCTCGCTTGGTTAGTCTCCGGGACTTCCTACTGCTGTTCTTCTTCATCGACCTCGGTGCCACGCTGGAATTGGACCTGGTCGGGGGACAGGTCGGGGAGGCAGTGGTCTTCTCTCTCTTCGTCCTGGTCGGCAACCCCCTCATTGTGCTACTCATCATGGGACTGATGAGGTACCGCACGAGGACCTCTTTCCTCGCCGGCCTCACCGTTGCGCAGATCTCCGAGTTCTCCCTCATCCTCGCTGCCCTCGGCGTCCGAGTAGGCCATATCGATGATTCGATTCTCGGCTTGGTGACCATGGTGGGTCTCATCACCATCGGCCTCTCCACCTACCTCATCCTCTACTCGCACCCCTTGTACGAGAGGCTTGCGCCGCTCCTCTCCCGGTTCGAGAGGCAGCAGCTACATCCCGGCGAGCATTATCACGAGCTCCACGAGGGGGACATCGATGTGATCGTGTACGGGGGAGGACGACACGGCGCCCTCATCGCCGAAGGCTTGGAGGCGAAGGGTCGACGCGTGCTCGTCGTCGACCTGGACCCAGACGCCCTCGAGCGGTGCCGCAGGCGAGGACTCCGAGTGATCTACGGCGATGCCGAGGACCCCGAGTTTCTGCTGTCTGTCCCTTTCGACCAGGCTCAATGGGTAGTCAGCACGGTGCGAGGCGTAGACGTGAACCTCGCCCTTCTACACGGGCTCCACGCCGCTGGGTATGAGGGAAGACTGGCCTTCACAGCCCATGACCCGATCGAAGCCGCACGTCTCCGAGAGGAGGATGTCGATGTGGTGATCGCACCCTTCGCAGTCGCAGCAGAGCGGTTGGTCGACCAAGTCCTGGTGTCTCCAGCAATGGGAGATGAGCGCCTTCAGTGAGGTGGCGACGGAGCAGTTTGATGAGGCTGATCTCTATCCGCAACGAGCCATCTACACCGACCCGGCAGGCTCGAAACTGTCATCGTCGGCATCAGCAAGTCTCATCAAGCGAGTCCCGAGCTTGTCGGCCGCCGACCGGTCGGCTTCGGTGGTTGCTTCGGCGTAGATGGCCAGGGTGAGGCGTGGGTCGGAGTGTCCGAGTCTCACCTGTGCCGTCTTAACGTCAACTCCTTCGGCAACCATCGCAGCCGCGTTTCCGGCGCCGGTGTCGATGTGCAACTGCCCCGTCTGGTCGAGCCGGATGTCGCCGGTCCCGATCTTGACCCTGATGTCTCCAAGTCGGCCTGCGCCGCGGAAGTCTGCGAACCCTGCGTCTGCTTGTATGCGCGAGTCCGCGGGCAGCTCGATCGTCACGTCGACAGAACCCGCCCTGCCAACGCCGATGTAGTTGCCGAGACCGCGCGGTTTGGACGTCTTGACCAGGAGCCTGCCACTGGAGTACTCGACACGGGTCCTTTCTGCGGCCTCCATGTCAGGCTTCCGGGATCCGCCCTTCCCTGCGGGCTGCCTCCTCGATTCGGAGCTTGAGGACATCGGAGAGACGGAGGTTGAGCCGTGACGTTCCTCCCTCACCTTCGGTCGGACCGCCGATAGGAGTCACGGTGGCACCGAACCCGGGTCCGGGGTCGCTGGACAGGTCGTCGAACATGTCATCACCAGGCGGTGGCGTCACTACGAAGTCTGGGTCACGTCCGTGCAGGCGGACCTCGACCGTGCCCGGCGCCAGTTCGCGAGTGATCTCGTCGGCGGCCGCGGACAACACTTCCAGCATGACGAGCCGGGCGGCCGACTCGAGCGGGCGTGAGCCGCTCAGCTCGGGCGCGGGCATCGTCGCCACCGGCGTCGGCGGCTACTGCCGACTGGTGGCGAAGCCTGTCCACAAATAGAGAGAGATTCGGAGAGCCATCTGGCACACTTCTGGCACTAAGACAAGTGCCAATGTGGCTCAACCTGGCTCCGTCAGGACATCCGTTGACCCGAGGGTCCCCGCAATTGAATGCGCGGCTGCGAGTAGGGGTCCGGTCGCGTTTGATCGGGTTGCCTTGGGCGCTCCTAAGACCGGGCCGAGATGAGGACCACTCCGGACACCAGTAGGGCAATCCCGAGCAAGTGACGGAGGCTCAGATTGACCTGGCCGATCAGCCGGTCCACCGCCAAAGCGCTGATTACCTGAGCGGCAACGACTATGGCCAATGTGGCACTTGCACCCAAACGGGCAGCCGAGAACCCGAGCGCGGCCACGATCCCCCAGCCCAGGGCACCGAGCGGCAACCACCACCACTCGAACATGAGGTCCCATACTTCGGACCAGGTCTGTCGGTGGATGATCCAGACGGCGCCGACGAGCATCCCGGACATCTGTAACCCAAACGAAATCACCAGTGGGTGAGTGACCCTGCTCGTCTGGCCGATCACGGCCACCTGGATGGCGACGGCAATCCCGATTCCGACTGCGATCCCAACTGCGCTTCCCATCACGGCTCCTCGGTAGACGTGCGGAAAGCGGCGGCCGGCTCGACCCACCCCTCATGAAGTAGACGGCCCGCAGGACCGGCATGTCAAGCGTACTCGCGCCATCGAAACGACCTCATACTCACCGCGAGGTCCATCTGGTTGGGGCCGCGGAGTGGCTCCGTCACGGTGACGTTCGCTCACGCCGGTCCTTTCGACCGCTGTCGGGCGGCGAGCCAGGTGGTGATCGGCACCGCGGCCACCAACCCGATAGAGCCGACGAGGGTCCTTGCGACCTCCACTGCAA
>JBOGET010000060.1:0-26342 GCA_050741975.1 Acidimicrobiia bacterium | reverse complement strand
GCACTTCATGCTCGGTCTCAGTTGAAAGCTGGGTGGGTCGGAAGGACCGCGGTTCTACGCTTCCGAGTATGGAGTTGGAGACGAGGCACTGTCGGTTACGACCATTTACCCGCAATGACAGGAACCGCCTCGCGGAACTCGCCAACGATCGTCGCATCTCGCGCAATCTCACAGACGATTTTCCCTACCCATATACGGTCCAAGACGCCGACCAGTGGATCGAGCTCGCCACCCATCAAGACCCAATGCGCAACTTCGCCATTGACTTTGAAGACGAACTCGTCGGCGGCATCGGAGTCGACCCAATGGACGGCGCGAAACGTCACGTCGCCGCCGTCGGCTACTGGCTAGCTCCCAGCCATTGGAACCAAGGCATCGCCACCGAAGCTCTCAAAGCAATCATTGAATACGCCTTTGAGACGTTTGCCCAGGTCCAGCGTCTCCAGGCTTCCGTTTACGGGTGGAACCCAGCGTCGGGTCGAGTGCTCGAAAAGTGTGGATTCCACCTGGAGGCAACCCTCCGGGACTCAATCGCTAAAGACGGCCAAACCACCGACGAACACATCTACAGCCTCTTTAGGAACGGCAGCGAGCAACCACGCCGATCAACAGATACCGATCGCTAACGCCCCTGAGAATCACGCGCTCCAGAGCCTCTCCTCACCGCAGAGGCTCGTAGCGGATCCCTTCCCGCCTTCCCACCCGCCGACAATTTCGGCGCGGAAATTCCAGAAGATTGTGGGCCGGAGCTGACCCCGCCCTCGGCGGAGGCGTCACCTCGGAGCTGTTCTCACGTTGACGCTCCTGTTCGGGTACGACGCCAATCTCAGATCAGGTCAGACGGATTCAACGCAGGCCATCTTGGCCCAACGTGAGGAGGCTCTGGCCACGGAGCAACTGCTCCTTAGCCCCGGGGTGGCACCTGATGCGAGGATGTACTAGGGCTTGATGTTCTGATTCAGATGGAACAGATTGCTCCGGTCGTACTTCTTCTTGACTTCGACGAGCCGCTCGTAGTTGCCCTTGTAGTTAGCCCGGATCCGGCCCTGATCGTCCCCGGCCATGAAGTTGACGTAGCCGCCCTCCTCCGAATGGGGCGCGGTCGCCTCGTAATAGTCGCGGACCCACCGGATGTTCTCCTCGTTGTCGGCGGGATCCGGCCACATGCCGGCGATCACAGTGGCAAACGTAGCGTTCCGGTAGGCAAAAGCCGTGGCGTCGGCGGGAACGTCGTGGCACGCACCATTGATGGGGTAAATGTGGACCGTCGAGTTGACGACCGGCACCTTTGGTCCGTACGCCAGGTGTGCCTGGATCGCGTCGTCGGTGAGCTCGGTGACGAAGTTGGCTTTCCAGTAGTGCTGAAGGCCCGGGGGCACCAGCGCGTCGAAAGCGCTGTTGAGCGCCGGATACGGCATCGGGCCCACGTGCTCGGCGACGACGGGGGCCACCTCGTGAAACGGCTTGAGGACGCCCTCGCCCTCGCTGAGCGGCCCCGCCCAGCACGCCACGAAGGCCAGGAAGGTGTCGCCATGACGGTCCTCCGGTATGAACGGAAGCGGCGGTGCGATCTGCCAGGCCGGGAACCCGCCGAATTCCTCGGGGGCGTCGCGGATGAACTCACGATAGAAGCGGAGAACGTCGCCCGCGTCTTCTACCTCGTAGAACATGGGTCCGCCGTAGATTTCCGAGATTGGGTGAAGGCGGAACTCGAACCACGTGACGACGCCGAAGTTGCCGCCGCCACCGCGAATCGCCCAGAACAGATCCGCGTTCTCGCTCTCGCTGGCCACCAAGGTCTGGCCGTCCGCCGTCACCACCTCGGCGGAGAGCAGGTTGTCGCAAGACAGACCGACTCCCCGTGAGAGATATCCGATTCCACCCCCGAGGGTGAGCCCGCCCACGCCCGTGGTGGAAATGATCCCCCCGGTCGTCGCCAGACCATATGCATGCGTTCCGTCGTTGAAGATGCCCCAGGTGGCTCCTCCCTGAGCGCGCGCGGTTCGGCGATCGGTGTCGACGGTAACCTGCGTCATTCCGGAGAGATCGATCACGACCCCGTCGTCGACGGTGCCGAAGCCGGGCACGCTGTGCCCCCCTCCACGCACTGCCAGGTCGAGGTGGCTGTCGCGGGCGAAGGCGACCGCGGCTGCAACATCGCCTGAGCTGGCACACTGCACAACGATCCTGGGATGCCGGTCGATCATCGCGTTGTACACCTTGCGCGCCGCTTCATAGCCCTCGTCGACGGCGGTAATCACCTCCCCGCCCACTCGCTCCCTGAGCTGCTCGATCGTTGGGTTCCCCATCGCGCTCCCTCCGTCGCGTGCGTGTCAGCCCCGGGGACGGTAGTGGACGATCAGTCCTCCATGCTGAGAGCACGGTCGTGGGCCTCGCAAGCCCCTCGAACTCGGTATCGCCGGCTCCGATCCAACCCACCGGCCCAGATCGCCTGATACCGGGCAATAACGATCACTCCGACCAACAGCGCCGAACGGCACTTGGCGCTCCGGTCCAAGCTGCTGATTGCCGGTCAGGTGGTTTGCCCGAATCCGTGGGTTCCTGGCGCGCGTTATACCCTCCTTGGACCGGGGGTGGGTTCCATCAAATCACCATCACTCTCCAGGATGTTCTCGCCGATGAGTTCGCGGAACCACTCATCTCGCAGACCGCCGTAGCGATTTGAGGTCGGCGACTGGTCCGAGGTGGGCCAGCTTGTCGGGGTTAAGGATCGAGTTGATGCTTGTGATCTGACCGCCGACGATGTCGAGCGCCATCACGGCGATCAGCCGCTGCTGTCCGTCGAGGAAGAGAGCTCCCGAGCCGCCGTTGACTTCGACGGGGCGCCACGACACGCCCGGGAGTTCGGAAACCAGGCGGATCCCGTTGATCAGCGTGCGGGCCACGCGGCTACGCCCGCGCAACGTCCGTGCAAGGGCCGGAACCTTGCCGCCGCCGTCGCCGGTCAGCTCCACGTCGTGAGCGAGCAGCGTCTCGAGCCCATCGAGATCGCCCTGCTCGGCGGCGGCGAAGAACCGTCGGGCCAGTTCGTCGCGCTGTTGGCGCGTCGTTTGGAAGCGGGGCCGGCGCTGCTTGACGTGTTGTCTGGCGCGGGTGGCGAGCTGGCGTACGTTGTCCTCGCTCTTACCGACGATCGCCGCGATCTCCGGATACCCGTAGTCGAAGACGTCGTGAAGCAGTAGCACGGCTCGCTGCTCGGGCGAGAGGCTCTCCAGGAGCACCAGCATCGCCAGCGACAGCGAATCGGCTGTCTCAGCATGCATGGCCGGATCATCGTGGCCGTCTGTGATGATCGGCTCTGGCAGCCACTCGCCGACATAGTGTTCGCGGCGGGCGCGCGCCGAGTGCAGCTCGTTGATCGCAAGCCGGGTGGTCACGGTGGCGACGAACGCGCGCGGCGATGAGATCTGCTCGCCGGCATCAAGTGCCTGATGTACCCGCAGCAACGCTTCCTGCACCACGTCTTCGCCCTCGGTGACGCTGCCGAGCATCTGGTAGGCGATCGCGAAGGCGACTGGCCGCAGCTCGCCGAGCAGTCGCTCGCGATCGGTCATGATGCGGTGAACCCCTGCCGCCAACTCGGGTAGGCCGGACGCCACGCCAGCTCGCGTTTGGCCTTGGCGTTCGAGGCGCCACGGGCGTCGGTCATCATCACTACGCCGCCCTCTCCGGTGAACAGCCGCAGAATGAACCGCGGCATACGCCTCGGCTTCTTGCCGCTGAGCATGTGAGTCAGCTCCGGCAACCATTCGGCGACCGGCGCCGGGTCATCATCGACAATGTTGTAGACACCTCGCTTGCCGTGCTCGACCGCTGCCATCGTCGCCACCGCCGCGTCGGCGATGTGGATGAAAGACCATATGCCGCCACCGCCGCCGATCAGCGGGAACCTGCGCTTGCGGATCATCTCGTACAGTTCCCCGCCGGGCGCCATGTTTGTGCCCGGCCCGTAGAAACCGCCGTAACGCAGCACGATACCCTCGGTCCACCGCGCATCCATGACCGCCTCCTCGAGGTGTCGGATCGCGGCCAGGCCTTCGCGCAACTTGCCCGGGGGCGCGGGGTCGAGCGGGTCCTCCTCGGTCTTCACCGGCCCGCCGGTGCGCGCATATAACGCGTAGTTGCTCTGCGCTACGAACCGCCGCACCCCCACCGCCTGCCCAGCCGAGAGCAGATGATCCGTCCCCTCGGTCCGCAGACGGTTGGTCAGCGCGGCACCGCGCTTGAGGCTACGCATACCCCAACCTGCGAGCGCAGTTAGCTGGTGGACGATCACGTCCGGCTGCGCCTCGCCGACCGTCTGCGCGACCTGGTCGGGATCAAGCGCGTCGGCCACCACCGGCACAGCTCCCATGTCCTGGAGCATCGCCTGCTTCGACTCGTGTCGGGTCATGCCATGAACCTCATGACCCGCCTCAACCAGAAGCGGCACCAGCTGCTTTCCGATTGCCCCCGTCGCTCCGGCGACAAACACTCTCATCACCAACTCCTTCATCGAGGATTACCTGCACTCCATGAGACAAGACAGCAGCCCCGTCTGTGACACCTCTGAGCACCCCGGCACGGGAACGCGGGCGCTGCTGAGTCCAATCGAAGACTGAGTCACCGCTCCATATCGATTCGTTCTGCTGCGATATGGCCCATATCCGCCACCGCTCGATATCGGCACTTCCAGCGCGCCATGCCATTGTCGGTCTGACCACTCCTAGTGGACCCACTTCAGAAGACGTCGACATCCGCCCGACCTAGTCCAAGATCCGCGGATAGTCCGCGAGAGTCCGCAAACTGGCGCGAATCGTTGCAACAGAGCACGACAAGGAGAAGTAGCGGATCCCGGGACAAGCTCAATGACTACATAGGTTTTCAGGCGATCCTGCAGCTTGTCAATTGGTGGTCAGGGACGGCGTCGCTCCGTCGACCTCCGGTGTTTCAGACCACCTTTCACCATCGGCGGCAACTCTGTGACCTGGGCTCATACCGCGCCCTTGACCCTGATGGCCCATCCTGTTGGTCGCCTGTTGGCTCAGTCAAACAGTCCTGCGAGTGTCGACCAGGCGAGCGGCGGCGTAGTTTGGGGCGCCTGCTCGACTACCAATGCCTGGCGAGCTCCCGCTCATGACAGCAACATCATCGGCGAGAGGGTCGTGAAGACGAGAATGTCAGCCCTCGATGAAGGCTTCGAACCATCTCTGAGGTCGGATAGCTGGGAATCGAAAAGTTCAGACCATGTCAGTCGGTCCGATGTGCCGTGTGGAGGGATACGGCGCCTGTCACGCCTTTCAACTCGACGGGTCCGATTTCTTTGAAGGTCAGAGGCATTTCCTCGGCTGCTTCTACGACCTCCTGGCTCACCAGCACCTCACCAGGCCTGGCGTAATCTGCGATCCTCGCCGCGATGTTCACGGTGCGGCCGAAGTAGTCACCCTCCTGGAAGACCACGGGCCCGGCGTGGATGCCTACACGTGCGGGTGGGAGTGCTTGGGTAGCGGCGCCCTCCACCATGTCGAGGGCGGCCAGCACGCCGTGGCCCGGCTCCTGGAAGTAGAACATCACGGCGTCGCCCAGCCACTTGACCGACTCGCCGCCGTGTTCCAGGGACGAGCGCCGGACCAGAGCCCTCAGCGCTGCAGCCAGGTCGGCCGCCGCCTCGTCCCCTTGCTCTTCGGTTAGCCGCGTATAGCCCGTTAGGTCGAGAAAGCTGACCGCCGGCGGGGCTGAGCCGGCTGTAGAGGCCTTCCCGCTCGAGCGCATTCTCTATGTCTTCGACGGCGCTCTTCGTCCACGTTCGTTCCTGCTGTCCGTGGTACATGGCGACCAGGGCCTGCTCGAGGGGGGGAACCAACCGGGAACCGATCTCAGCCTGGGCCTCCATCATCTCACGCTCGGTCATGCCGCGCTCGAGCAGCGGCAACTCGACCTCAGTCCTGTACCAGCGGGTCTCCGCCTCGGCGATGCGGCGAAGGCTCTCTGCGTAGACTCGAAGCAAGCCCTCGATGACTACCGGCTGGAACCCCTGAGATATCTGGAGTTCCACCGCCGCAATTACCGCGAGCTCATCTTCACGGACATAGTCTTCGGGCCGTGGCTCGGCGTAGCCGAATGCCTCCCGGACCACCACGAGAAGCTCGAACGGGATGCCGCTCCTATTGCTCAGCTGCTCGAATGTGGTGGAGGTGAGCCCGGCGAACCAATCGAACGCACTGACGTCCAAGTACGAGAACGAGAGAGTTCCCTTCCGGACTGCCGAGGCGATACCTTCGAGCGGGACTCCGGCCAGCTCGAAATTGTGAATCCAGCGCGCCCGGCGGACATCACCCGATGAGAACACATCTCCATCGGCAGGTCTCAGGATCCCGAGCTCGACCAACCGGTCGACGTAGCCGGTGTCGACCCCGGCCTTGTGGGCCACCTCTCGGCGCGAATGCTCGCTCACGAGACTGCGACCGTAGCTGGAGTGGGTTTCCCGTTGGGGTCAGATGACCGAGTGTCGATAAACCTACGCTCGGAGAGGCTCAATAGTTGAAGGTGCCCTCCTAGCCCCACGACCACGCGAAGGCCGTGGTTATCCGTGCTGTTCGCCAGAACGAAGAGCACTCGGCACGCTGAGTCGGCGTGGGCGGAGGCGAAAAGTTGACCGTCCCGGCCTGAACGCCTCTCTGGCAGGGAGATGGTGGTCAGGGACGGCGTCGACCCGTCGACTTCCGGTTTTCAGACCATCACCCGCCGCACCCAGAAATCTCTACCAGGGGAAACTCCGTTCTATATCGGTTTGTTGAGGTCGTTTGTTGGTTCTCCGTTGGTTAGCACCTCGACACCCATGGTTGCCTCAACAATGGCAACAGAGAGAACGTCTAGTCGGTGGCTCGTACTGACGTTCACGTCGGCAGCGTGACGGGCCGGTGCATACGAATCTCGCATAGGCGGGGACTAATCGGCTGTGGGCTCGACCGACGAGCCGTTCATCTCCTCCGCGTGGCGCAACAGCTTCAGCAGGGTCTTTCGGAGCTCGTTGCTTTGGGTGCTGTGAGGTCCGCCGAGCGGCTCCAGGCGTCGGTCTTCCATCGCCAAGACCTTGTCTCGTGCCGCCGCGACCACCTCGGCGCCACGGGTGGTCACCTTCAGTTGGACTGCCCGAGTGTCGGACGGGTTGTTATCGCGCCCGACCAATCCGCCCCGCTCGAGTGCCCGGATGAGCTTGGAGACGTGCATCGGCCGGAGGCCGGTGAACTCGGCCAGTTCGCGCTGGCTCGGTCTTGAGCCGTTGGACGAAAGGCCATGTAGCGAGGCGAGTACGCCGTACTGCGACGACGTCAAACCCAATGAGCTCAAGGCCTGGTCCAGGGCGGCCCGCCAGCGCAAGGAAAGGTGCCAGACCAGGTATCCGGTCGATGGCGGATCTTCAGCAGGTGCGGGCATAGTTTCAGGTTCTGCGGTCCCGAGTGGCTCCAACAGCCTCTGCTACAGCCAGCCCGAGTATCGGAATCCCAAGGATGATTCCGAAGATGGGACCAGGAAACGAAGTGGCCGTCCAGAACTCCGTTTTCATCAAGGCATACACGACGCCGACGCCGCCGCTCACCGCAGGCAGTCCTGCCACGACGAAGGATCTGCGCTCCCGAGAGAAAGCGAAGGCAGTGATCGCCAGGATGGCAACGCTGATGCCCGGCCATGGCGCGAGCCCGGCCCGCAACGCCCCACCCATGCCTATAACGACAACGAATACGATGAGCGTCGCGGCGGCCAAGCCGACTGCCAGTCTGGTCCTAGAATTCGCCATGACATCCAACCTTCCAATTTATCGCGCCTCATCCGCCGCACGTGGGTCACGCATCGCTGGGGACAAGGGCCCAACCGGGTGGCCTAAATGTGCGCGGTGACCCTTACTATACATGGTTAATATAAATATGTATAGCTATTGGGTTCAGGGAGGTCGATCCTCGACCTCCGGTTTTTGCAGAACGGCAGCCACGCATCCAACGTCCTCGAGAATTGCCAGGTCGATCATCGCCGCCCCCTCCTCTGGTCTATTGATTGGTAGTCAGTGTGCCTGTGTCATCGGCAACCGTGGGTCGGCCGCCACGTCCTGCCACGCCTCCCACACCCAGGCGTGCTCAGGGTCTGTCGTGATCAGCCAGCGTCGCGCTTGGTCCGGCCCGGCCATCACGTTCAGGTAGTACATGTCATATCCGGGCGCGGCCACACAAGGACCGTGATAGCCACGCGGGACCAGGAACACGTCACCGGAGCGGACCGTCACGGTCTCATCGATCTCCCCATCCGGCGTGTAGGTGCGATGGAAGCCAAACCCATGCTGACCGCCGATCTCGAAGTAGTAGATCTCCTCGATGGGGACCTCCATCTCGGCCCACTCGTCGTGCTTGTGGGGTGGGTAGGAGGACCAGTTTCCCTCCGGAGTCAGCACCTCCACCACGATGAGGCGTTGCGGACCGGCGACCTCGGCCGACAACAACTCGTTGATCTGGCGTGTTGCCTTACCGGCCCCACGCACCTCGACCGGAACCGAGGCCGCATCGACCCGGAAGGAGGGATGATGATGCTCCGCCCGGGCGGTGGCCAACGCGAAGCGGCCCCCCTTGGGGCTCTCGATCGTCAGATCGGTATCGACGCTGACGTAGGCGATATCAGAGATCCCGGTGAATACCGAGGATCGACCGGTGAGCTCGAGCTCGGTGTCCGAGGTCTGGACGTGGCACGAGCCATTCAGTGGGACCACGGCTGCCTCGACTCCGCTCAGGTCTAGATGGCGGGCTCCACCCGGCGGAACGGTGAGAACATGGAGACCGCAGTACTCCCAGCCGGCTTCGCCCGCGTCGATCCGGATTGGGTCCTCCTCATGACGCAGTGAGCCATTGGGGTGAAACAACCTCATGACTCGCCCTCGTGGACTATCTCCACCGCGGCGTCGACCCAACGCTCCACGTCGCCATCACGCGGGTAGAGGAGGCTTCGGCCCGCGGTCAGACCGCGGACATGGGGAATGCGCATGGCCCGTCTCCACGACTCGAGGAGCTGGTCACCCTTGGCGCCCGGATCCCCACCCAGGAGCAGCGACGGGAGGGTGGTCGCCGCCATCATCCGTTCGGGCTCTGCAACCGCAGGAAGCTTGAGCCAGGTGTAGGTCGACGGTGCTCCCAGCGCCGAAGCCACCGACACCGCCTCCACGACCAGCTCGATGTCGTTGACGAAGCTGACCCTCCCCGCCTCGTCCCGTCTCACCGGGAGTGGCTCGACCAGCGCCACCAGACCCCGTTCCGCCAGTGCGGAGATCAGCCGGGCGCAGGTCTGGAGCGTGACGTTGGTGCCGGGGTCGTCGTAATCGAGCCGTAACAGCATCTTGCCCCCGTCGAGACCGAACCGCTCGATGATGTCAGGAACATAGGCGGTGACACCATCGTCGAGCTCCCATGCCGACCCGGTGAGCCCACTGCGGTTGATCGAACCGAAGACGATCTTGCCGTCGAGCTCACCGAGTAGCAGGAGATCATCGATTACATCAGGGGTGGCGAGGATTCCGTCGACCCCGGGTCGGCGCAGAGCGCGAATACAGCGCTCCAGGGCGTCTCGGCGGTCTGCCATCGCGTGAGGGTCACCGCCTACGCCGAGAATCCGTCGCGCCGGGTGATCGAAGGCAATGATCATGAGATGGCCGTCGCCTTCGAGCAGCTTTCTCCGGGGACGCTCGGCGACCAGCTCTTCCAGAATTCCTGCGCTCTCCGCTCGCATCCGGAGTAGCTCGTGGTAGCGGCTGTCGTCCAGAATGCTCATTGGTGCGACGTGGTCCTTTCATCGCTCTGCTGGCAGGCGCCATCTCGGTGGCTGCGGCTGTCGTTACGGTGGCGGTCACCGCAGCCGGGTCGGGGCCCAGGCTGCTGGTGGCGGGCGAAGCTTCTCCTGCGTTGCGGGAGATCGCCGACAACACCTGGGAGGAGTTCCTCGTCTACTTCGCGGAGCGCAGCGCCTGCATCGATGATGTCACGCTGAGACGTGTCTGGCAGCTGGACGACCGGGCCAAATACCAACCTGAGGAGAGAACCATCCTGTTGCGCGTCCCCGCCTCGCCGGTACAGATAATGGAGACGCTCACCCATGAATTCGCCCACCATCTCGAAGCCACCTGCCCCGAGCAGGCCGCGCTCCGCCCGGCTTTCCTGGAGGCACAGGACTTTGCGGCGGGGACCGAGTGGTTCGATGTCGACCAATGGGAGCATCGGCCGTCGGAGCACTTTGCCGAGACCGTCACGGAGCTGGTGTTGGGTACTGACCGCTTTAACCGGCTGCGCATCACGGTGAGCGGAGAGGCTAAGGACGTGATCGAGGGTTGGGCTACCCATCCAACATCTCCCTGATCTGGTCCTCGGTGGGCATGGCGTCGGCGCAGGCCAGCTGGGTCGCCACGTAGGCCCCGGCAGCGTTGGCGAAGATGACGGTCTCCACCGGGTCCCAGCCGAGGAGCAGCCCGTGACATAAGGCACCGCCAAAGGCATCGCCGGCCCCCAACCCGTTCACCACCTCGACCTCTATCGGCGGGATCTGCTGCAAGCCCTCCTGCCAGGCCACCAACACGCCTTCGGGGCCCATCTTGACTATCGCCCAGTCGAGGCCCAGGTCGAGAAGCCTCTTCGCCTGCTCGGACGGCTCCCGATCTCCCACCGCCACCGCACATTCCTCGCGATTGCCCACGACGACCGTGGCATTGGCCAGCGCCTCGCGCTGGTAGCGCCCAGCCTGCGCTGCCGAGTGCCAGAACATGGGTCGGAAGTCGAGGTCGTGGATGGTGTGACGACGCCGGCCCCGAGTCGCCAGCGCGGCGAGGGTCGTCGAGCGACTCGGTTCGTCGGAGAGTCCGGTGCCCGTGGTCCAGAAGATCTCGGCCTCCCGGACCGCATCCATGTCGATGTCATCCGGCGTGATGTTCATGTCGGGCGCCTTGGGCTCCCGATAGAAGAGAAGCGGGAAATGATCGGGGGGATAGATCTCTGCGAAGACCAGGGGTGTGCGGAGATCCGGATCGGTGCCCACGAAGCGATCGTCTACCCCGAAGCCGCGCAACGCCTCGCGGACGTAGTCACCGAAGCCGTCAGCGCCCACCTTCGTGATCACCGCGCTGCGATGACCCAGCCGTGCCGCCGCCACGGCGACATTCGTCGGGCTGCCGCCGAGGAACTTCCCGAACGACTCCACCTCGGCGAGAGGCACACCGATCTGCTGCGGGTATAAATCGACGCTGACCCGACCGATAGTCAGGACCTCGAATGGGCGCCCGGTCATCTCCTGCTCACGGCCATACTGGAACGTTCCAATCAGGGGGACGAACGCTATAAGCTGCCCACACACCAGTCAAGGGAAGAGGTTATGAGCCGACCTACCATCCACGATGTCGCGGAGCGCGCCGGTGTATCGAAGTCGCTGGTCTCCCTGGTCCTGCAGGGCTCTTCGAGCGTCGCGGAGAGCAAACGCCAGGCGGTTCACAATGCGATCGCGGAGCTGGGCTACCGCCCCAACTGGGTAGCCCGCAGCCTCGTGGCCAAACGGACCCACGCTATCGGTGTGATGGTCTCGGACCTGCGCAATCCCTTCTTCCCTGAGATCGTGGAAGGTATAGAGGAGGCCGCACGCGAGGCCGGCTACCGGATCGTCATCGCGAGCGGCAACCGATCGCCCACCCGGGAGGAGGAGGCACTCGAGACTCTCCTCCAGATGCGGACCGATGGGATGATCCTGGCCGGCCCCATCCTCCCCATGGAGGCGGTCATCGAGTCTAGCCGGGACACCCCGGTGGTGCTCTTGACCCGCCCCTCTCCTGGACCGTCGGTTGACTCGGTGACCAACGATGAACGGATCGGCGCCGCGCTGGCAGTCCGCCACTTGTACGAGCTGGGCCACCAGCGCATCGCCCACATCCATGCCGGCCAAGCCGCGGGGGCGCCAGGGCGGCAGAACGGCTACGAGAGCGCTATGGAGAGCCTCGGCCTAGCCGGGGAGATTCGCCTATCAGAGGGCGCCTACACCGAAGAGGGAGGATTCCGGGGGGCCCGCCGGCTCCTCCGCTCCGCGTCGCCACCTACCGCCATCTTCGCCCCCAACGACCTGGCGGCCATCGGGGCCCTCAACGCCATCGAGGAGGAGGGTTTGCGGGTGCCCGATCACGTCTCATTGGTGGGTTATGACAACACCTACCTGGCTGCCCTCAGGCACATCGCCCTGACTACTATCGACCAGCCGCGTTTCGAGATGGGCCAGAGGGCCGTGCAGCTCCTTGGCGAGCGGATCGAAGACAAGCGCGAGGACACCCGTCGGGTAGTGCTGCCCCCTTCGCTGGTGATCCGCCAGACCACGGGCCCACCGCCTCCGTAGAAGGGACCTCTCATGATCGAGATCGCCAACGCTCCCGTCAGCTACGGCGTCTTCGAACTCACCATCGGCGAGTCAGGGCTTCCGGGTCCTGAGGAGGTGCTGGAGGCGGTGGCTGGGAGCGGCTACCAGGGGATCGACCTGGGACCGTTCGGCTTCCTGGCCGGCAGCGGGGAGGAGCTGGCCGAGCGTCTCTCGAGACACGGGTTGGGGCTCTCGGGCGGCTACGTGGCGCTCCGCTTCACCGATCCGGGTGGGTTCGCAGAGGACCTTCGCCTCCTCGAGCAGACCCTGGACGTCTTTCAGGTGGTAGCCCCGGTGCGGCCGGATCTGCTACCCAAGCCGACTCTGGCCGACGGCGGCTCGCCGGAGCGGGCCGCCAATCCGGGCCGGGGGAAGGACCTTCCCCAGATCCGCCTCGACCCCCAGGGCTGGAAGCGTCTCGCTACGGGGGTGCGGGAAGCGGCCGACCGGTGCCGGGCCCGTGGTTTCGAGCCGACGTTCCATCATCACGCCGGCACCTACGTGGAGGCTCCTCTGGAGATCGAGCACCTCCTCGAGCTGACCGATGTGGGGATCTGCCTGGACTCGGGGCACCTGCTGTTGGGCGGGGGTGATCCAGTGCAGGCACTGGATGACTGGGGGGAACGTATCAACCACCTCCAGGTGAAGGACGCCCGGATATCCGTGCTCGAGGAGATCATCGCCGAACAGGCCGGGATGCGGGCCGTATGGGAGCGGGGGGCCTTTTGCGAGTTGGGGGCCGGGGATCTCGACACTGAAGGGTTCTTCAACGGCATCCAGGACCTGGGTTATCGAGGCTGGCTGATCGTCGAGCAGGATCGCATCTTGACGCCCGGCAACACCTTCGACGCGGCAATCGAAGCGCAGACCCGCAACCGGGACTTCCTTCGCCGCTGGGGGTGGTGAGACGAGATTCGGTACCCATCACAGGCTCGAAGCTCGCCACCCTTGTGGCCTTCGTGGCTTCGGATGAGGCAGGTGTGATGACCGGGTCGGCTATCGACTACGACCAGTCGGTGACCGGTTGGGGTCACCAGCCGATTCCCTAACTGGAAGACCCATCGAGGTGATTATTAGCTTCCAGAGGTTCCTTCGGTCACCTCGCTGACCGTCACTGGCCGGCCTTCCCGGTCGCTACGCAAGGCGGCCTCGAGAACCGCCTGGAGCCGAGCCCCGTCCCTGAAGTCGGGACGCACCATCCGCCCCGCCGCCAATGCCATCACGAACTCACCGATCATGAATCCCTGCCGGCGAAAGACATCGTGGTAGGTGTCCTTCACGGACTCGTGTGAGGCCCCTCCCCACATCTCCTCGGGTACCTCGATGGGTCGCATCGGACCCTCCCCCTCCCTCGCCCCCGAGACATGCTGCAGGCGATCCCAGTCGATAACCTGGCGTAGGGTGCCCCCAGAGCCGTGCAAGTCCATGGCGTGCACCTGGCCGAAGGGAGTGTCCTCGTACGCTACTGCCGACACCTGGACCATCCCCTGTGCCCCGTTGCGGAACCCCAGGATGATGGAGGCGGTGTCCTCGGCCGGCTCGATGGGGCGGCCGGCTGGGTCATGCGCCGGCCGCTGCACCAAGGTGGAGAGCACCGCGGTCACCGTTTCGATCTCCCCGAAGAACCACTCCGCCAAATGCAGGAAGTGGGAGCCGAGGTCCCCCAGGACCCCCGATCCGGCGCGCCCCAAGTCCATGCGCCACAGGTAGGCGCCGTCCCGGCCGTAGGAGGAGTAATAGCGGAGGTTGAGGTGGTAAGGGCGGCCAAGGTAGCCACCGTCGACCAGCCGCTTCAAGAACCGGGTGGTGGGCATGTAGCGGTAGGTGAAGGGAATCATGGTGGTGAGGCCCTTCGCCTCTGCCGCCTGAGCCATTTCCCGGGCCTGCTGGTACTCGAGGGCCAGGGGCTTCTCGCAAAGGACGTGCATTCCCTGCTCCAAGGCGGCCATGACGATGGGGTGGTGGGTGTCGTTGGGCGTGACGACCAGCACTGCCTCGCACTTGGCGCTTGCCAGGAGAGCCCCCCAATCCGTGAAGACCCCGGGCACTCCCCAGCGGCGGGCGAAGGCTTCGGTCCGCTCCCGATCACGACCGCACACCGCCACCACATGGGCGGCCCGGGAGCCCTCGAGGGCCGGCAGGTACATGGCGTCTGCCCACCAGCTCGTCCCGATCACGGCTACTGGGACCCGCCGCTCGGCCATCGATCGCCTCCTCAGTCCCCGGCGCGTCGGTGCCGGACGTCGGCCACCATATCCAGGTCAACACCACTTAGTGGCCCGTCGCCCAAATGCTGACGGCGTCTCTCCAGCCCTCGACGCCCCTGGCTGCGTCGAAGTGCTCGCCGCAGCTCCCCGGCTGCGACTGTGCGCTTCTCCTTGCCAGATGACGCCGATGGCTCGGAGACATGCGCGCCCCATTTGAGCGACGGACCAGCACCATCATCGGGTGGCCCTCGTCATCGCCCTCCTCAATCGATGCGCAGGCTGGTGACCTCTTCCCAGGTTCCGGACTCCCAGGAGCGAACCATGGCCGCCTGGACGTCGGCAACCGCCAGGGCGTCGTCGAAGCCCGGATGATGGGGCCGGTCCTCCCCGACACTCTTCAGGAACTCCAGCGCCTCGATCACCTTCATGTCCTCGTAGCCGATCGAGTTACCTCCCCCGGGGACGAAATTCCCGTGGTGGGGGAAGGTATCTCCGGACAGCACGCGGAGGTAGCCGTCGGCTGGGGACTCCCCGGGAAGGTAGAGCAGCATCTGATTGAGGGTCTCGTGGCTCCAGGAGGCCGCGCCTTTGGAGCCGTGCAGCTCGAAGCCCATGTCGCTTTGGGGGCCGAAGATGCTGCGGTCCGACTCCAATACTCCCCTGGCCCCGCCTTCGAACTCCACCAGGGCCCCCACATAATCCTCGTTCGTTACCTCTCCGTTGGGGTCGCCGGGCCTTCCCCGGTCGTAGTGGGTGCCGCCGCCAGGCTGTGGTAGGGGTCGTCTCCGGATGAAGATCTCCTTGGTGGCCACCAGTCGGCGGATGGGCCCGGCCAGGTAGTGGGCCATGTCGACGGCGTGGGACATGAGATCCATCAAGACGCCATAGCCGGCCTCATCCTGGAGGAAGCGCCAAGAGAGCGTCCCCAGGCGGTCCCGACCGTACATGCTGAAAAATCGTCCTCGGTAGTGGGTGAGGTCCCCGAAGCGCTCTTCCTCGATGAGCCTCCGGGTGTGCTGGACCAGGGGCACCCAGCGATAGTTGTATCCGCTCCCGGTGATCACCCCGGCCTTGCGAGCGGCGTGCTCGATGGCGGCGGTGGCCTCAGGGCTGAAACCGACCGGCTTCTCACAGAAGACGTGCTTGCCTTGGGCTGCGGCCGCCTCGGCCAGCTCCTGGTGGAGGGCGTTGGGGGCGGTGATGTCCACCACCTCCACCTCGGGATGCGCGATCACCCGCCGCCAGTCATCAGTCCCTTCCTCGAAGCCGAAGGTGCCCGTGGCGAGCTCCACCCGGGCGGAGACCGTGTCGCACACCGCCACCAACCGAGGCCGGATCCCCTGCTCGGGAAAGTAGACCGGGATGTTCCGGTAGGAGCGGGTGTGGGCCTGCCCCATCCAGCCGAAGCCGATCAGGCCTATGCCGATCGTCGTCGTCACCTGTCCCTTCGCCTCCACACTTCTGTGTTGACCGGGTGGGGTGGTCGCTCACCCCGTAACATCCTCCTCACGACCCTTCCCGCCGGCCGATCTCCTCGAGCTCCGCCTCGATCTCTTCGGCGGTGGAGGCGAGCTCCTTGTCCCCGGTCTCGGCGGCCACCCGCTCGAGCTCACGGCTCAGCTCCTCTAGATCCTCACCGCCGGCCATCAGGTGCATGAGGTGCTCCAGCGGCAGATCCTCCTTTCGAAAGTCTCCCTCCATCTTGCCCCGACGCAGGATGACGAAGTGATCACCGACCGGGTAGGCATGATTTGGATTGTGGGTGATGAAGATCACCGCCAACCCCCGCTTCTTGGCCATCATCACGTGACGGAGGACGATGCTGGCCTGCTTGACGCCCAGGGCAGCGGTGGGCTCGTCGAGGATCAGCACCTTGGCTCCGTAATAAACCGCCCGAGCGATGGCCAGGGACTGACGCTCGCCGCCGGACATGGTGCCCACCGGCTGCTCGGGGTCGCGGATGTGGATGCCCATCTCCGCCAGATCCGCACTTACCTCGCGCTTGGCACGCTCGACATCGAGACGGCGCAGCAATCCGGCGCCCTTGACCGGCTCGTTCCCCAGGAAGAAGTTCCTCCAGACCGACATCAGCGGCACCAGCGCCAGGTCCTGGTAGACGGTGGCGATCCCATGCGCCAGCGCCTCCCGGGGTGAAGGGAAGATGACCGGCTTTCCCTCCATGCGCACCCCTCCTTCGTCGGGCTGGTGCACCCCGGCCAGGATCTTGATGAGGCTCGACTTGCCGGCGCCGTTGTCGCCCAGCACGCATGTGACCTCACCGGCGTGGAGCCGGGCCGAGACGTCCTTGAGGGCGATGACGTTGCCGAAGTACTTGGAGACGTTGTATATTTCGATGAATGGCGTGGTCATGAGCGGGCCTCTTCTGCCTTCTTGCGAACGAACTGGTTGAGGAGCGCCGCCCCGAGGAGCATGACCCCCAAGAAGAGGAAGAACCAGTCGGAGTCCCACCGGGAAAGCACGATTCCCTGACGGACCATCCCGAAGATGAGGGCCCCCACTGACGCCCCCACCGCCGAGCCGTAACCACCGGTGAGCAGGCACCCGCCGATGACCGCAGCGATGATGAACTCGAACTCTTGCCCGATGCCGGTGGTGACGGCGGCGGAGCTGAGTCGGACGGTGTTCATCATCCCCACCAACCAGGCCGAGACCGACACGTAGACAAACAGGACCATCTTGGTGTAGGTCACCGGCACCCCCACGCTGCGGGCTGCCCGTGCGTCCCCGCCGGCGCTGAATATCCAGTTGCCGAACCGGGTCCGCATCAACACCCATGTGGCGACCGCAGTGATCACCAGCCACCACAAGATCGTCACCCGGAAGGGCCCGAACGGGGCGGAGGCGAGCAAGCTGGAGGGCAGCTCGAACCCGGGCACCCGACCGACGCCGGACACGATGACCCGATTGGTCACCAGCCGGGTGACGCCCACGTTGACACCCAACACTATGAAGAGCGTGCCCAGGGTGACGATGAAGCTGGGCAACCTGGTGCGTACCACCACGAACCCGTTGAAGAGCCCGATGGCCACGGCGAAGGCCAGGGAGAGGACCATGGCCAGCCATATGTTCAAGCCGGCGTGTACCGACAGCATGGCGAACAGTGTGCCGGTGGCGCCCACCATGACTCCCGACGACAGATCGAACTCCCCGCCGATCATCAGGAGGGCCACCGCCACCGCCATGATTCCCAGCGTCGAGGCGGGATCGAGCACGTTGGCGAAGCCTCTGGTGGTGAGGAAGGCGTCAGCCCTCCACGAGAAGAAGACCAGGACCACTATCGCCCCCACAATGGCCCCGAACTCGGGGCGGCTGAAGATCCGCTTGAAGAGGCCGGTCTCCAGGAGGCGCTCGTCCAGCGTCGTGGCGGCGGCCGCTTGCTCGGTCATCGAACTTCCTTCACTCCGGCCTCAGAGGGCCGAACGGCGGAAGGGAGAGAGTTCCCTCTCTCCCTCGCCGATCCTACTTGTCACCGGGTCCCTTGGTCGACCAGCGCCTGCACCGCCTCGACATTGTCTGCGGTGACGAAGCCGGGCCCGGTCAGCACTGCCTGGCCGCCTCCCGTTGTGTTGAGGTTCTCATTGAAGAGGACCAGAAACACGATGGGCAAGTAGCCCTGCAGGTACTGCTGCTGGTCCACCGCGAACAGGATTTCGCCGGCCTGGATACCCGCCAGCACGTCGGTCCCGAGGTCGAACGTGGCCAGGGAGATGTCCTCACCCAGCTCCTGGATTGCAGGTAGAGCTGCGGTGGTTGCCATGTCCGGGTTGAGTGTCAACACCCCGTCCACGTCGGGATCCGCCTCGAGGGCTGACCTGATCGTGGCCTGGCTACCCACCGGATCGTTGATGTCTATCTGGACGCGGACCACCTCGCCCTCGAAGGTCTCCTCGGTCCCGGCGCAGCGCTCATCGAGTGCGACATTACCGACCTCATGGATGGCGCAGATGAGCTTTGTGACCCCCGCCTCGTTGAGTCGCTGCCCGGCGCCTTGTCCGGCAATGAGCTCGTCCTGACCGACGTGGGTGATGGCTCCTAACGCCTGCCAGTCGTTGAGGCCGGAGTTGAGAGTGACGAAGGGGATCCCGGCGTCGGTGGCGCCCTGAAGAGCGCCGCTCATGGCGTCGGGGTTCGCCAGGGACACGGCCAGCCCGTCGACACCCTGGGCCACCGCGGCGTTGACCATGTCGGCCTGTTCGGCGGGATCACCACTGCCCTGGACGTTGACCGACACGCCCAGATCCTGGGCCGCCTGCTCGGCACCCGTCGTTACCACTCCCCAGAACGTTCCGGCGGGCTCGTCGTGGACCACCACCGAGTAGGTGAGGTCGCGCTGGGCGACGTCCGGCTGGGTGGTGTCGGCGCCGTCGCCCGGGGCCGCCGTGGTCTCGGCACCGTCGCCCGGTGCGGCCGTGGTCTCGGTGACCTGATCAGTCTGGCAGGCGACTGCCACCAGGACCAGCACCGCCACGAGCGCGAGCCAGTTTCGTATCCTCATCTCCTTCTCCTTGTCGTTGCATGCTCTGATAGGGCCTCTTCTGGGGAGGCCCCTGTTCCCCTGAGGGGCGAAACCCGCTGACGGCCAGGCTGATGACTCATGGCACTTCCTCCAGCCGCACCGCCCGGTCCTCCCGTCTCGAGAGGACGGAGGCCTCCGCCACACGCAGTGCCTGGTGGGCATCGTGGGCGGTGGCGGCGATTCCTTGCTTTCCGGACTCGACCAGCTCGAGAAACGCCTCCATCTCGGCCCGGTAGGCCTGTCCGAAGCGGGAGGTCCACGTCCGGTAGGGGTCGTCGGGAGGAGCCGTTCCCGGGTCGGCTGGCACCACCGGGGTCCGCTCGTTCCATCCGGCCGCCACGGTGCTCTTCGAGCCGAACACCTCCACACGCACGTCGTAGCCGACCGGATCGTAGCGCACCGCCGAGACCAGTCCGAGCGTGCCGCTGGTGAACCGAAGCACAGCGACAGCCGTGTCGACGTCGCCGTGGGTGGCGAAGTAGTCGGCCACCAGCACCGAGCCGGTGGCGTACACTTCCTCCACCTCCTCGCCTGTTATATACCTGGCCACGTCCCAGTCATGAATGAGGTTGTCGCGGTAGATACCCCCGGAGCCGGCGACGTAGGTCTCCGGAGGAGTCTCGTAGTCGTGGCTCACATGGCGTAGGACGTAGACGGTTCCCAGTTCGCCGGTTGCCACCTGGTCCCGGATCGCTCGGTAGCCCTGATCGAAGCGTCGCTGAAAGCCGATCTGGACCGGGATTCCCGCCCGCTCCACAGCCTCGACGGCCGACCAAGAAGATTCGAGATCGAGGGCGATCGGCTTCTCGCAAAATGCGGCGATCCCGGCCTCTGCCGCTCGGTGGAGGAGGGGGACGTGGGTCTCGGCGCTGCTGGCGATCACCACCGCCTCACTCGCCTCGAGGACGACCTCCACGCTGGGGGCGAGCTCCGCACCCAAGCGCTCCGCCACTTCCTTGCTTCGAACGTCGTCGATGTCGTAGAGAAGCAGCTCGTCGACCAGGGGTCGGAGCGTCTCGGCATGAATGGCTCCGATACGTCCCGTCCCTATGAGCCCGATCCTCATTCGGCTTTGCTCCTCCTGAGGCGCCCGTCCGTATGTCTCTAGGCGCGTGGAACGTTCCAACCAATTATGGAACGTTCCAAGTTTGGGAGCGTACAGCCAGGCCAGGGCAGCTGTCAAGGGATATCTGCCCCGTACTCGGCCCCTCTCGGCGGGCTACAGCGTTGATCCATCACGACCAAATAATGCAGCAAGCGACTCGACAAGGCAGAGCGCTCGCTCGGGAGGTGGTCTTGCTCCGCAGGTGATCGGTTCCTTGCACCGGCCTTCGGTCAGATCCGTCCCGACTCGAGTTGCTGTCTCATCCGTGCCACCCACCCCCGAACATCGAGTGGTCGGTAGTCGAGACGGGTGAAGGTACGCTCGGCCGACAGGCTGGTGTCGAGGGGAAAGGGAAGACCCTTTTCCGTCTCACTCAGCCGGGGTGGTCCCGACACCACGAGGCCGACGTCGAGGTCGAACGTCTCCGCAGCCGCCAGGGCCAGCTCTTTGCGGGAGACCTGCTCACCACCCACGCAGTGAAACGTCCCATGGAGATCTCGCTCCACCACGCGAAGGATCATTTCTGCGCACTCGCTGGCCAGGCTGGGCGTAGCCAACATGTTGATGCGGTCGGACTCCCAGACCGAGAAGGGCCGATCGGCCACAAGCGTACGCAACAGGTCTGTCACCAGGTAACCGAAGCCCGCGTTCTGGCCGAGGGTGGCCTCCGGCCGAGCCCAGTGGACGCCGTTGACCCCTGCCACCCGGGCCACCGCTCCGTCACGGGCGGTCTCCAGCACAATGGTTTCGCAAACCAGCTTGAGGACTCCGTAGAGGTTGATGGGGTTGGGAGGCGTCTTCTCGTCGGCCCCCGCCTGGGTGCCGTCGAAGACCCAGTCGGTGGAAACCAGCACCACCTGGGCACCGGTCCGATTGCCGGCCTCTACCACGGCTTGGGTAGCACCCACGTACGTGTTCCAGGCCAGTCGACGGTCTTGGTACATGAGCGGAAGATCGTTGAGGATGGCAGCATGGATGATGGCGTCGGGTCGAGCCTCTTCCACCTGTCTGAGGAGGCGGTCCGAGTCGAGCAGGTCAACGGTCAACCATCGGCAGGGGAGCTCAGGTCCCTTCTCCGGCAGGGGACGGTGATGGGTGGCCAACACCTCGGCGTCATGCTGCTCCGCCGCCATCCTCACCAGATTGCTACCCAGAAATCCGCTTCCCCCGGTGATCAGGATCCTCACGCTTTCACCTCCGAGCGAGGCACCGAGACTCCGGTCCAGCTCGGGCCCTCGTGGCCATGAGACCTTTTGGAACGTTCCAAATCGCCAAGCTAAGTTACGGTATTGGCTTCACCAACGTCAAGTGAGTTCGGTGCTCTTCTGGAGGAGTGGATATGGAGACGGTCCGGCTGACCATGGCACAGGCTCTCGTGCGCTATCTGGCGGCGCAACGCATCGAGGTTCAGGGCTCGGTACTCCCGCTGTTTCCCGGCGTGTTCGCCATTTTCGGTCATGGCAATGTGACGTGTCTCGGCGACGCTCTCGAAGGCGCCGGGGAGGAGCTGCCCACCTGGCGTGGACAGAACGAGCAGTCGATGGCGATGGCGGCTGTCGCCTATGCCCGGGCGGCACGCCGGCGACAGATCATGGTCGCCACCTCCTCGATCGGCCCCGGCGCCACCAACATGGTGACCGCCGCTGGAATCGCAATGGCCAACCGCCTTCCGGTCCTGTTCCTCTCCGGTGACACCTTCGTAAACCGGATTCCCGATCCCGTGCTCCAACAGGTGGAGAACTTCGGCGACCCGACACGGACGGTGAACGACGCCTTCAAGCCCGTCGTTCGCTACTGGGATCGGATCACCCACCCGGCGCAGATCCTGCATTCGCTCCCACAAGCGGTGGCGATGATGCTCGACCCGGCCGAATGTGGCCCGGCCTTCATCGGTCTTCCCCAGGACGTGCAGGCGACGGCCTTCGACTATCCGAAGACGTTCTTCGCCGAGCGAATCCACCGTATTCGCCGCGCCGGGCCCGACCCGACCGAGGTGGCTGTAGCAGTGGGGATGATCCGCTCCGCCGAAAACCCCCTGCTCATCGCGGGAGGCGGTGTCCGGTATTCGGAGGCGGAAGCGGCGCTGGAACGTTTCGTCTCGGCGACTGGCATCCCCGTCGCCGAGACAGTTGCCGGAAAGGGCAGTCTCCCCTGGGATCACCCTCAGGCCGTCGGCCCGATCGGCGTAACCGGCTCGACCAGTGCCAATACCTTGGCCGCCGACGCCGACCTGGTCATCGCCGTCGGGACGAGGCTGCAGGATTTCACCACCGGATCATGGAGCGCCTTCCAGAACGATGAATTGCAGCTCGTTTCGATCAATGTGAACCGCTTCGACGCGACCAAACATCTCGCCCGGACCGTTCTCGGTGATGCCCGCTCCACATTGGAGGCTCTCGAGGGCGCTCTTCACGACTGGCGGGCGCCTTCGGCCTGGTCGGATCGTGGGAGCCGCTTCGTGGCCGAGTGGAACGCATATGTGGACGAGGTGACATCCCCGGCCTATGAGACTCCCACCGGTCTTCCTTCCTACGCTCAGGTCATAGGCGCCTTGAACGGGTTGGTGGGATCGGGCGACTACGTCGTCGCGGCCGCAGGCGGCCTCCCAGGAGAGCTGAACAAGACCTGGCGGGCCGTGGCCCCGGCCACCTTCGACTGTGAATACGGCTTCTCATGCATGGGATATGAGATTGGAGGGGCCTGGGGCGCGGCCATGCAGCGGACCTCCTCGTCGGGGGACGTGATCAGCTTCTGTGGTGACGGCTCCTACATGATGATGAGTCAGGGCGTCTTCTCGTCCGTTCTCGCTGGTCATAAGATGATCGTGATCCTCTGTGACAACGGGGGATTCAGCGTCATCCAGCGTCTCCAGGAGTTCAAAGGAGCCGCCGCCTTCAACAACAGGTACGACGAGGGGACGCGAAGGGCGACCAAGATCGAACCCGACTATGCCGCCCACGCCGCCTCGATGGGCGCGATCGTCGAGAAGGCATCGACTGTCGAGGACCTTCGAGCAGCCTTCGCTCGGGCCCGGGAAGCCGATCGCACCACCGTGATCGTGATTCGGACCGACCCCAGCACCTGGACCGGCGGTGACGCCTGGTGGGACGTCGGAGTGCCCGAGCTGAGTCATCGCAAGGAAGTGGATGTGGCCAAGGCGGAACACGAGGCGGAGCGCAAGAACCAGCGAATCGGCGTCTGATCGATGCCCTAACGAACCGCCCCGCCATCTAACTGAGCCGTCCGGCCGCATCCCGCAGACCAGAGCAACATGATCCGGAGGTGTTGGATCTATGCGTTGAGGGGCAAGGGGTCACGGCTCCCGCCCCGTCTCCAGGCGAAAACCCCGATGCCCCTTTCCGCGCGTCTCCCCAGGTAGGGGAATGGAGGTCAGGGACGGCGTCGATCCGTCGACCTCCGGTTTTTCAGACCGACGCTTTCAGCGGTCTGACTTGGGGCGTCGGGTTGGCGAGTCCGCGGGGAGTCCGCTGAGGGACCATTGTCGTGATTACTAATAACTACTAATCTACCCCTTAGCTAGTAGTTGAATACTACAGTGTGTGTAGTTTGGTAGTAACTATGACCAAGATTCCACAGAAGCCCCCTGATCTCAAGAAGCTCGTCGGAAATCTGGACCCCCAGCGTCTCGAGATCCTCATCTCTTCCAGACGAGAGGATGATTCCTATTGGCATTGGGATGAGTTGAGGCGACGCAAGCCGCCTGATGGCTTAACAGTTGACGAGTGGTGGCTGCAACAAAAGATCCTGCGAGGCGGCAACCGTCGGACTCTTCCTTTCACGGATGTCGATGGCGTTTCGTTTGGATTCACGGTTCCTGACGAAGCCTCAAGCTTGCTTCATGAGATTGACCAGCTCGCGGCAGGGCGCGTGGTTGCCCCTGACGAGATCGTTTCAGACAGCACAAGGGACAGGTACCTCGTCTCGTCCCTGATGGAGGAAGCGATCAGTTCGAGCTTGTTGGAGGGCGCTGCCACAACGCGTCAAGAGGCCAAGCAGCTTCTTCGGTCAGGCAGGGAACCTGTGACGAAGGCAGAGCGGATGGTGGTCAACAATTACCGAACTATGAATCTCATCCGTCAGGACCTGGATCAACCGTTGACGATTGAGATGGTTCTCGACATGCACCGAACCGTCACCGAGGGGACATTGGAGAACCCTGAGGATGCTGGTCGCCTCCAGGACGAAACGGATGAAAGAGTGGTCGTAGGCCACGCGTACGAGGATGTCGTCTATCACCGGCCGCCACCCGCCGCTTGGTTGCCCGAGCGTTTGGGTGCTCTTGTGGACTTCGCGAATGCCACCGACTCCAAGCCGTTCCTTCATCCAGTGATTCGTGCGATAGCGCTCCATTTCTGGCTCGCCTATGACCATCCGTTTGTTGACGGCAACGGCAGGACGGCGCGCGCCTTGTTCTACCGATCCATGTTGAGGCAGGGCTACTGGCTGACAGAGTTCCTTTCCATCTCTCGACTGCTCTACCAGGCCCCGGCTCAGTACGAGAGGGCATTCCTGTTCGTCGAGTCGGACGAAGCCGATCTGACGTATTTCCTTCTGCACCAGCTCCGTGTGATCAGGAGGTCGATCGACGAGCTTTACGAGTACCTGGGACAACGAGCTGAGGAAATCCGCGGACTCGAAAGGCATCTGGGCCGGTCAGGGCGTTTCAACATGCGACAGCTTGCCCTCCTGGCTCACGCCCTGAACAGGCCGGACGCTATCTATACATTCCAGACTCATCAGAACAGCCATGGTGTCGTGTACGAAACAGCACGCAAGGACCTGCTCGATCTGGAGGCGCTTGGCTTGTTGGAGAGGGGCCAGGTCGGTCGCGAGTTCCGGTTCTTCCCACCGCGTGACCTGGGGGAGCGGATCATGGGCCTCAAGAGCTAGATCGAACGGCCAAGGTCGATTCCGCGTCCTTTGGGCGATCGGTTGATCAAGGTTTCGAGCTTCTCGGCGAGTTCATCCAAACGGTCCGGGAACAGGTGCCCGTAGACGTCGTAGGTGATCGAGATCGAGGAGTGGCCGAGCTGGGACTGGATCAGTTTGGGATCAGCGCCTTGGTCGATCATCAGCGAGGCTGCGGTGTGGCGCAGCTCGTGGATCTCGAGGCCCCCGAGCCCGACGCTCTCGACGGCGGGCGTCCACAGGCGTTGTCGGAAGTTCGAGTAGCGAAGGAGACGTCCCTTCGGGGACGTGAATACGAGGCCCTCAGAGGCGATGGAGGTTCTCTCGAGGTGGTCTCGGAGCCCGTCCCGAATGGATGCGGGCAGAGCAACGACTCTTTGACGATGGGTCTTCGTCGTTCCGAAGTGGAGCTGGCCGGCCACCTCGGCCAATGACTCGGCGATGTGGAGCCGTGAGCCTTCGAGGTCACAGTGCAATCGTCTGAGGGCAGCGGCCTCGCCGAAGCGGATCCCCGAGTAGGCGAGGACCAGCACCAGAAGGTCATACGGGGACCCCATTGCGTCTGTGAGTTTCCCGACTTGTTCCGCAGTCAGATAGCGACGTGGCGGAGTGACGACTGGCGGCGTCTTGACTCCCGCAACAGGATTCCGGGTAACCATCGAGCCGTCTACCGCCATGTTGAAGACCGCGTGGAGGACGTTTGGGTGAGTCTCCTCCGCATTGGACGTCGATAGCGCAGAACAACGATTCTGGTTGGGCAACGAGCACTTCACGGTGCGCGAAGAACGGCACTTCCCAGTGCATCTCGTCGTTCCACCCTCTCACGGCAGACAGTGACTCCCGGCCGAAGCCGCACATGCTGCTCCAGACGGCCCCGACGCGCCGAGAGTCCGCGGATAGTCCGCGAGAGTCCGCAAAACGACGTGAAAGGTCGCGAAATGTCGCGAAACGAGGGGAGTTGAGCAGGCATCCGGAAACCCAACGGATACGGGACGAATTGGGCGATCACGCAGCTAATCCGATGGTGGTCAGGGACGGCGTCGATCCGTCGACCTCCGGTTTTTCAGACCGGCGCTCTACCGACTGAGCTACCTGACCTCCAACCGAACCCGGTGATGGATTCGGTGGGCGGGAGCGACGGGATTTG
>JBOGET010000059.1:0-30204 GCA_050741975.1 Acidimicrobiia bacterium | reverse complement strand
CAAGCTGGGTGATCGGCGGGGCGAAGCCGAACTGGCCGGAATCAGGGCACGGGCGCTCCGCCAACACGGCGACAGAGACGAGGCAATTGCCCAATACGAGACGGCGATCGAGCTGTGCCGAAGCATCGGATATCGGCATGGAGAAGGTGTCAACCTGGTCAACCTGAGCAACCTCCATCATCTCTTGGGTCGGGTGGGCGACGCCCTGCACGGCTACGACCGGGCTGCGCAGATCTTCGCCGACCTGGGAAACAAGCGGGGTGAGGCGATGGTGCTGGCAAACGCCGCATCGGCCCGTCACACCCTGCTCGGGGAGGACGACCGGGCCCATGCCGACGCGGTGAGGGCCCTGCATCATTTCGTGGATATCGGGGATCGGGCACGCGAGGCGCAATGTCTGGAGGTCATGTCCGGTGTGGCTGCGCGACGAGGTCGCTACGACGAGGCGAAGCGTCTCATCGACGAGAGCCTTCAGGCCCTGGCCGGGACCGGCAACCGATTCCTCGAAGGCCAGCACCTCCGCACGCTGGCTTCGCTCCAACTGGGCCATGGTGAGCCCGAAGCGGCCCGGGCCACGCTGGACCGGGCAGATCTGCTCTGTGATGAGGCCGGTCTCGACGATCTGGCAGTGGAGCTGACGTCGATCCGTGGCCTCGCCCTGCTCGCCGGTGGTGACGTTGCGGATGCGATGGCGCTCACCCGGCGTGCGGTCGAGAGCCTCGCTCCCGGTGTGGAGCGCCCCTACATGGTGCATCATCGTCATGCCCTCGCCGCCCACGAAGCAGGTGATCAGGACGAGGCCGCCCGTGCCGCCTTGGAGGCCCGGCGACTCCTCGATCTCGCCCTCGCCGGATTGCCCGCCGGCCAGCGGGAGGGCGCCCTGCAACAGGTGCCCGAGCATCGTGACATCGTGGCTGCCGTCGGTCGATTCTTACCCCGGACCATCCAGGTCGATCTTCCCGCCTTCGACGCCCCCACCGGGCGCCCACTCGACGACGAGGATCTGCGCCACGTGGTCTGGACCCTGGACCATCCCGAGGACCTGCGCGTGGCATCCCCGATCGAGCGTCGCCGACGGCGATTGTTGCGTCTGCTCACCGAGGCCAGCGAGATGGGGGCCGTCCCCTCGATCGAGCATCTGGCCGGGGCGATGGGGGTCAGCGATTCGACGGTTCGACGTGACCTTGCCGTCCTGCGTGAGGAAGGCCATCGGGTGGACACCCGGGGTCACCGTCTCCGGGTGTCATGACGGAAGGTTGAGCCGAACCGGCCCGCCCGGTTGAGACACCTGATAGACGGTCCCTCCCCATATTCGACCCTGGAAACGGCAACAGGCTCAGGGAGGTCCCAAAATGCGTCGTCGCATCATCGTTCTCGTTCTAGCAGTGGTCAGCGTGCTCGTCACTGCCGCCCCGGTGCTGGCCTCGGTCAGCGACATGAGCTGACCCCGGCACAAGTCGCAACCGGACATGGAGCCGGCTCCCGCCCACATCCGACTCCCCTCCCCCAGGGCCGGCTCCATGTCGACACATGTCTCCTTGCGGGCGGAACATGGTGCGTTCAGAGGGACGCGGCACCAGAGGAGTAGGGAACTGATCGATCCAACCCAAGGGGGTCTCGTCACCAGCGCCGATGAGGTGCTTGCTTCGCTGCCCGAGACCATCGTCCAGGTCGACGCCGATTTACGCATTCGAGGCATGAATCGGCCGACGTCACCCGTCTTTCGGAGACAACCGGCCACCGGTGATGCTCTCGATCAGGTCCTCGGAGAGGGCTTCGGTGTCATCGCGGCGCTGATCGACAAGGCGCATCGACTCGGGGAGGCAGAGGGCGAGTACGACACCGGGCCGGAGCTCTTTCGGGTCATGGCCACCCGCATGGACTCGGCGCCGTTGGTGCTGCTCGTGTTTCACAATCGGACCAGCATGAGACATGCCGAACAGGCGGTGGTGGAGCTGGTGCGGGACAAGAGCAGCTTCCTGGCCTCGGTCAGCCATGAGCTGCGCACGCCGCTCACTGCGGTGCTGGGCTACGCCAACCTGTTGGCCGAGCCCGATCCGGGCCTCGACGAAGCGGTGCGCAGTGCCATGGTGCAGGACATGACCGATCAGGCCTGGGATCTGGCCGGCATCGTCGAGGACCTGCTGGCCGTGGCCAGAACCGAGATCGGAGAGCTCTCGGTGGTGAGCGTCCCGGTGAACCTCATCGCCAACACCGCCCAGGTGATCGAGTCGATGGGAAGCAAAGGGAGTGCGATCACGATCCGCGGCGACCCGAGTGCCACCGGGGTCGGAGACCCGGCGAGATTCCGCCAGATCGTGCGGAATCTGCTGAGCAACGCCCTAGCCCATGGCTCGGAGCCGGTCACGGTGGAGGTCATCGCCAACCAGGCCCATGTCGCTGTGAATGTGAGGGACCGGGGGCCGGGGGTCCCCGACAGCCTGGCCGACTCGATGTTCGACCAGTACGTCAGCGAGAGTGCTCTGCTCACTCCGGGCCGTGTCGGGATCGGTCTGTGGATCTCCAGGGAGCTGGCCAGTCTCATGGGTGGGAATCTGCGCTACCGCCGGGAGCGCGGCGAGACCGTGTTCCAGATCAGCCTCCCTCTATACCTCGACCTAGGGGACTGATCGCCCGCACTGTCGTGTGCGGATTCCTACCGTGGGAGTTGCAACCCCACGACATCTGGGGCCGGTTACCGTGGCCGCCGATGGGAATCAGGCTGCTGACCGCCAATCTCCTCAACGGCAAGGGTGACGCCGGGGATCTGGCCCGGATCCTCGATCGATATCAGCCCGATCTGGTCCTCACCCAGGAGATGGTCCCGGAAGCGGCCGAGGTGATCGCCGCCCGCTATCCCCACCACCATCTTCGACCCCGGAATGACACCCATGGCCTCGGCATCGCCAGCCGGCTCCAGGCCGTGTTCGGCCGGCTCCCCCTGCCCTGGCGGTCGGGCATCTGGGCCCGGATCGCAGACGGGGAGACCCGGCTGACGGTGGCCAACGTCCATATGCGCAACCCCGTGGTCTTCCCCTGGTGGAAGTCGGCCCGGCTACGAGGCGAGCAGATGGATGCTCTCATCGACTGGGCGGACGATCTCGGAAGCGAGGAGCCGATGATCGTCGCCGGCGACATGAACGCCACACCGACCTGGCCGGTGTATCAACGCCTCGTTCGTCGGTGGGACGACCTCGTGGTCGACTCGGCCCGGTCATCGGAAGAGAAGACGGAACCGACCTGGGCCTGGCGCCCCGGATTCCCCCGGATGCTCCGTATCGACCATGTCTTCGGCACCGGGGCCCGGGTCGTGGCCACCCGGGTCGTGCCCGTGCGCGGCTCCGACCATGCCGCCGTCGTGGTGGACCTCGAGCTCGACGGGCCCTTCCGATTCAGCCAAAACGGCTGAGCCGGAACATCGAGATGTCCTGAGTGGTCCGTCCGTCCAGGGCCAGATCGGCCAGGAGCTCGCCCACCACCGAAGCGAACTTGAACCCGTGCCCGGAGAACCCGGCGGCGACGATCACCTGGGGGTGCTCGGGCCAGGTGTCGATTATGAAGTGCTCGTCAGGGGAGTTGGTGAAGAGACAGGTCTTGAGGGCCATGGTCGGCCCGTCGGCGTCGGGGAAGTAGCGATCGAGGGCCGTCCGGAGCACCGACTCGTCCCGGTCGTCCACTACCCGATTCACCGTCTCCGGCGTGGTCGCCTCCTCGAGATGGTGATAGCGACCGATCTTGAATCCGGGCACCCCGAACACCGGGCAGCCGTAGTAACGGCCCTCCGGGACGGCGAGGTTGAACACCGGGAACCGATCCGGGGTGAACAGCTCGGGGCGCTTCGGCTGGAACCACCCCAAGACCTGGCGTTCCGCGATGGCCAGGCCGACCATGTCGGGCAACACCGTGCTCGCCCAAGCCCCGGCGGTGATCACCAATCGAGCCGCTTCATAGGCCCGCCGACTCGACTCGACCCTGACCCCACCCTGGGTGGTGACCGACCAGTCATGGACCGGCTCCCGGGCGTGTACCTCGGCGCCGTCGCCCAGCGCAGCATTGACATGGGCAACGATGCAGCGCTCGGAGAGCACGAATCCTCCTTCCGGCTGGTAGACGGTCATCGTGTCCTCGGGCAGCCGATAACCCGGAAAACGGCGGGCGAGGGCGACGCTGTCGAGCACGTCATGGTCGAGCCCATGGATCCGGCACGAGTCGAGAGAGCCGGAGAACACCTCGCTGTCGGCAGGCCCGGCGTCCACCGAGCCGGTGACGTGGACCAGCCGTTCGCCAGCGGCCATCTCCAAGTCGAGCCAGAGGTCCCGGGCGCGGATCATCAAGGGGACATATGAGGGATGCTCGTAGTAGGCGAGGCGGAAGATCCGGTTCACACCATGTGAGGAGCCCTGGTCGTGGGGGATGTCGAACTGCTCCAGACCGAGCACGCGCAACCCACGTCGGGCGAGATGATGGAGGGCGGCGCTTCCCATCCCACCCACACCGACAACGATCACGTCATAGGTCTTGGCGGTCATACTCCCTCCCGGCACTCAGAGCCCGGAACCTACCCCCGTAATCGGGATGCACAGGCCCGCATTCGACCCCTGCCCGTCCCAATCACGGGGTGGAGACCGGCCCGTAGGCTTTCTGCGGGTCATGACCGAGTCCGACTACCAACGCAAACGCCGATTCGAGGAGACTCCCGAGCCTCCTCCGCCGGAGGTCTCCGGCGATGTCGATCCGTTGACCGCACCCCCCGGTGACCGTTTCGTCATCCAGCAACACCATGCCACCCGTCTTCATCACGACGTGCGGTTCGAGATGTTCAATGGGCCTACTCCGGTGCTGGTGTCATGGGCGGTCCCACGTCGTCTCCCCCGGCAGAAGGGGGACAAGTCGCTCGCCATCCGCACCGAGGACCACCCCATCGAGTACCTCGACTTCAGCGGCACCATCCCCGAAGGCAACTATGGGGCAGGGGCGGTCAGGCTGTTCGACTCGGGTCGGTACGAGGTGGAGGAACGAAACGATGAACGGCTCACCGTCCGTCTGGAAGGGGGGCGACTGCGGGGGGTCTATCACCTGATACATACCGGGGAGGAGACGGGAAAGGACCAGTGGCTGGCCATCCTGTCCCGTGATGAGCGCCCGGCTCCCGACACGCCACCGCCGCCCGAGCCGATGCTGGCCACATTGGCCGGCGAGCCATTCGATGACCCAGAGTGGGCGTTCGAGCCGAAGTGGGACGGGGTCAGGGCGATTGCCATCTGTGATGCATCGACCACTCTGATCTCCCGGAACCGGCGTGACATCACCGCCGCCTACCCCGAGCTGCAGCGCCTGCATGAGCAGGTGGTGGCCCTCGACGCGATGCTCGACGGTGAGATCGTGGCCTTCGAAGCGGGGACGCCATCGTTCCAGGCTTTGCAGAGGAGGATGCACGTGCGCGACCAGACGCAGATCGAGAAGCTGGCCCGGGAGATCCCGGTGACCTTCATGGCCTTCGACCTCATCTACCTCGATGGGCACGACCTGACCTCGCTCACCTATCAGGAACGACGGGACCGCCTCGAGACCGATCTGGTCCCCTCCGACTTCGTCCAACTCTCCCCGTCGACGGTCGGTGACGGGATCGCCCTCTTCCAGGCTGTCTCCGAACAACGCTTGGAGGGAGTGGTGGCCAAGAAGCTGAGCTCGCGCTACGAGCCCGGCCGGCGATCCGGGCATTGGCTCAAGCTCAAGACCATCTTTGACGCCGATGTGGTCATCGTGGGCTGGTCGGAGGGATCGGGACAACGGGCGGAGACGGTGGGCTCGCTGGTGATGGCCCTCTACGACGGCAGCGGTTTGCGATATGTCGGCCAGGTCGGCACCGGGTTCGACCAACGGACCCTGGCCGACACCCACCGAAGACTCGTCGAGCTCGGCGAGACTTCACCTCCGTTCGGGACCGAAGCTCTGCGAGCCGCTCCCGAGCTGCGCCGGGCGCATTGGGTCCCGGCCGAGATGGTGGCCACGGTCGAGTACCGGCAGGTTACCTCGGCGGGCCGTCTTCGCGCCCCGTCCTTCAAAGGGCTGCGCGAGGACAAACGCCCAGAGGAGTGCACCTTCGGCCAGTTGGGGCGGGGAGGCTGACCGGCGACCCGGTGGGTGGAGCCGGTCTGGGTCGCTTGGCCTATGGCCCGATCACGGCTTCCGGCGAGCCTGTGGGGTGGGTCGATTCTCGAGGGGAGGCTTCGAGCAAGCATGCGCGTCCTGAGTCGTAAGTGGCGGCAGCGTCGTTGCAGTCATCGCGTCACGGTTTCTGTCCGAAGCACCGGCGTCGAACGGGTTGTCTGTGAGGAATGCGGGCACGTCAGTGTCCATTTCCTGTCCGATCTCGACGGCGAGGTCGAGCGAACCAGTTTCGCCCGTCCCAGCGATCGGGAAGGGGATCAGGCCCCGGGCCGGCACAAGGGCAACTAGCCCAGGGCGGCGTCGAGGACATCGCCCACGGTGTCGGCGATGATGAAGCTCATCTCCTCACTGACCTTCTCCGGCACATCGTCCAGGTCGGCCTCATTGCGCCGGGGCACGATGACCTCGGTCAGACCGGCGCGGTGGGCGGCGAGCACCTTCTGCTTCACCCCGCCGATGGGGAGGACCTTGCCCTGAAGCGTGATCTCGCCGGTCATGCCCACGGTGTCCTTCACCTTTCGCCCGGTCAGAAGCGACACCAATGCGGTGAGCATGGCGACACCGGCCGACGGGCCGTCCTTGGGGATGGCGCCTGCCGGGACGTGCACGTGGTACCTCCGGGTGAGGGCGTCAGGCTCGATTCCGAGGTCTTGGGCATGGGCCTCGACGTAAGACAGGGCGATGCGAGCCGACTCCTTCATCACGTCGCCGAGCTGACCGGTGAGGGTCAGGCCCGGCTCTCCGTCCATGGCGGTGGCTTCGATGAAGAGGACGTCGCCACCGGCGCCGGTGACCGCCAGCCCTGTGGCCACCCCGGGAACATCGGTGCGATCCGAGGCTTCGTCCTTCCACACCCGGGGCTTGCCCAGATAATCCCGGACCTCGGGCTCGTCGACCACGACCCGGGCGGTGCCGGAGTCCTTGGCCACCTCGGTGGCCACCTTGCGGGCCAGCTTGCCCAACTCCCGCTCCAGGTTCCTCACCCCCGCCTCCCGGGTGTACCGGTCGACGATGGCGGCCAGGGCGCCCTCGGTCACCTCCAGCTCCTCGGGCTCGAGCCCGGCGGCCCGGAGCTGACGGGGGAGGAGATGGTCACGGGCGATCTCCACCTTCTCGGCGTCGGTGTACCCGTCGATGCTGATCATCTCGGTCCGGTCGAGCAGGGGGCCGGGGATCGTCTCCACGACGTTGGCGGTGGCGATGAACAGCACCTGGGACAGGTCGAGATCGACCTCCAGGTAGTGGTCACGGAAGGTGTGGTTCTGTGCCGGGTCGAGCACCTCGAGCAGGGCCGACGACGGGTCACCCCTCCAGTCGGCACCGACCTTGTCCATCTCGTCGAGGAGGAACACCGGGTTCATGGTCCCGGCCTCGCTGAGGGCACGGGCGATGCGACCGGGCCGGGCGCCAACGTAGGTGCGGCGATGGCCCCGTACCTCGGCTTCGTCTCTCACCCCGCCGAGGGCGACCCGGACGAACTTGCGGCCCAGGGCCCGGGCAACGGACTCACCGAGTGAGGTCTTGCCCACGCCGGGCGGGCCGACCAGGAGGAGGATGGTCCCGGAATTGTGCTCGTCCCCATCGGTCAGACCCCGCTCGGCGCGGAGCTTGCGCACCGCCAGATGCTCGACGATCCGCTCCTTGACGTCCTGAAGACCGGTGTGGTCGGCGTCGAGGACGGTCCACGCCTCGTCGAGGTCGAGGTGGTCGTCCGAGGAGATGCCCCAGGGAATGTCGAACATGGTGTCGAGCCAGGTCCGGATCCAGGAATGCTCGGGGGACTGCTCGCTCATCCGCTCCAGACGGTCGATCTCCCGCTCGATGGCCTCCGCCACTTTCTCCGGGAGGTCACGCTCGGCGAGCTTGGTCCGATACTCGGAGGCGACGTCGGCATCTTCGCCCAGCTCCTTGCGGATGGCCTCCATCTGCTGGCGGAGGATGTAGTCCTTCTGGCCCTTCTCGATCTGCTCTGCCGCCTCGTCACGAACCTTGCGTCGCAGCTCGAGGTCGGCCAACACCTCACGCATCCACACCAGCAGCTTGCCCAGACGCTGACGGATGTCGAGCGCCTCCAACAGCTCGACCTTCTGCTCCAAGGAGAGGTCGGGGGAGTAGACGGCGAGGTCGGCGAGACGGGAGGCATTGTCCACGTCGAGGAGACGCTCGGCCACCCCGGACAACCCCCGGTTCTCCAGGACGGCACTGACCACCGCCCGGTATTCGGCGACCAGTGCGTCGAGCTCGTCGTCGAGGATGTCCACATCGGGGTAGGACTCGGCGTCCACCCACAGCGCCCCGGTCTCGTCCACCGATCCTGCGCCGACCCGGGCCCGGGACACACCGGAGACGACGACGTTGCCCTCGCTGTCGGCTTGCTGGATCTCGGCGATCGTCCCCACCGCGGCGTAGCGCCCGTCGAGACGGGGTACGAGGAGAAGACGACCGTCGGACCTGGCGGCGGCGGCGAGAGCGGTCTTGCCCTCCCCGGTCTCGATGCGGATGGTGACCACCATGTGGGGGAACACCACCCCGTTGTGGAGGGGGAGGACGGGAAGGGTGAGTTGAGCGGTTTCGGGCATCTGGGCCGGTTCAACCAACGGGTGGCGGCCCCTATTCCACGATCTGAGTCCTGATTGCTCAGGTTTGCTTGTTCGAGCGATGCGAGGTCGGAGAGGGGTTCGGGCCCTTCGTGGCCGAAGCTCAGAGCCCGGTGAGGTCGGAATCGACGGCGCCCAGGCCACGGGTGTCGAGAGCAGACAGTTGGCTCATCTCATCCCCGGTGAGGGCGAAGTCGAAGACGTCGATGTTCTCCGCCAGCCGCCCGGAGTGGGCCGTCTTCGGTATCGGGATCAGCCCGAGTTGGAGATGCCAGCGAAGCACGATCTGGGCCGGGGTCCGAGAACGACGTCGAGCCAGACCGGTGATCACCGGGTCGTCGAGCAGCCCACCACCCTTCCCGATCGGCGCCCAGGACTCGGTGACGATGCCATGGGCAGCGTGGAACTCCCTCTCGGCGAGACGAGTGATCCTCGGGTTGAGCTGGATCTGGTTGACATGGGGGGCCACACCGGTCTCGTCGATGAGACGCTGGAGATGGGCCGGCTTGAAGTTGGACACACCGATGGCCCTCACCTCCCCTTCCTCGAGCAACTCGATCATGCCTCGCCAGGCGTCCACATATCGGTCCTGTCTGGGATTGGGCCAATGGATGAGGAAGAGGTCGATGTAGTCGAGGCCGAGACGGGAGGAGCTGTCGGCGAGGGCCCGCTTGGCCTCCTTGCGGCCATGCCACCTCTGGCTCAACTTCGTGGTCAGGAACACCTGGTCACGATCGATGCCGCTTGCCCTGATCCCTCTACCCACGCCCCGCTCGTTGCGGTAAATCTCGGCGGTGTCGATCAGCCGGTAGCCGGTTTCGATGGCCGCCGCCACCATCGCTTCCGCCTCCCGGTCGCCGATCGGCCAGGTCCCGTAACCGATGACGGGCATGGCTGCCCCGTTGCTCAGTCCCACGTAATCGGGTTTCTCAGGTGTCATATGGACCTTCGGTCCCAATGACCGGGCAATGCAACCTCCATGGTCGAACCGGACCCTCCTCACATCCGTATAGGTGTTGCCCCAACCTCAGGAGGAGTTTGGTGAGAAGAAGGTATCTGATCGCCGTGCTGGCCGTGCTCGCGATGGTCGTCACGGCATGTGACGGAGCCAGTGACGAGACGACGACCACCGCTGCGGAGGCCGAGCCCACGACGAGTGCGGCAGAGACCGAAGGACCCCCGACCGGGCCGTCGGCTCTCACCGCCGACGCACAGGAATCGGACGGTTCGACCATCGTGGTGGCCTCGGTCACCCTGCCCGTACCCGGGTTCATCGCAGTTCACGGTGATGCCGAGGGCTCGCCGGGCCCGGTGGTCGGCCACTCCGACCTGTTGCCGGCCGGGGAGTCGACGGACGTGACGGTGACACTCGACGAGCCGCTGACCGAATCCGGGACTCTGTGGCCCATGGTCCACATCGACTTCAACGACAACGGCGAGTACGAGTTCTTCCCGCCGGACGAGACGATCGACGTGCCCGGTGTCACCGACACCGGTGACGTCGCGTTCATACCCGTGGAGATGACCGTCGGCTGATGTCCCTTCGGTTCAGCCGATTCGACGCGGAGGGGCACGGTCACGCCGGGCCCCTCCGCTTGACTCTGCTCCTCGCCGCCCTTCTCGTGCTGGGCGCCGCCATCCCGGCGCGGGCCCACGGCGGGGCCTTCGAGGTGGTGGTGGAGGCGGTGAGCCGGTCCGATGACCCCACCCAGCTCGCCTACGGGATCGTCGTCACCTTCGTCGACGGTCATGAGGTCAGTGGAGCCACGGTGACGGTGACGGCCCTGTCCGGGGACGGATCCGAGACCGAGGTCACCGCCGCCGAGACCACCCCCGGGGTCTACATCGCCGACCTGACCCTCGAGCCCGGCTCGTGGCGGGTAACGGTGGGCATCGAGATCGACGGCGCCCAAGGCTCCGTCGCGTTCGGCGAGGAGGTGGGTGGATCACCCATCATCCAGCCGGTGGTGCGGGTCGACACCGCCCATCCCGATCGGCAGGGCGGCGAAGCGGTCGACTCCTCGGTGTTCGGGTCGCCCGACTCTCCCGCATCGAGTGCCGCGACCGGTCTCGAGATCAGGGTGGAAGCGTTGGTCCGGGACGCCGTGGCGCCTCTCATCGTCGAGTACGGGGTTGTCACCGATGCTGTTGACGCCGCCGTCTCCTTGTCGGCCATGTCGGATCGCTCCGTGGCTGTCGGGCCTATATCCCTCGACGAGCTCATTCCTGGCGTGTACCAGGGAAGGATCGAGTACCCCGAGGCCGGTACCTGGGAGGTCGTGGTCCGGGTCGACGGACCGGACGGAGGCGAGGCCGGCTTTGCCGAGGCGCTTCCCTGGCCTCACTACACCACCGAAGCCGGATCACCCAAGATCAAGGTCGACAGCAGCGACCCGTCGCGGGAAGGGTCGCTGATCGACATCGCCGAGTCGCCGATATTCGCTCCAACCGGAGGCGGGACCACGCTGCCGGCGCCGGCCAACACCACCGGGGACCACGACGTTGTCGTATCGATCCCGACCGCGGGGTCCGAGGTCACATTTCAGGTGATGCTCCGATGGCTGCATCTGGCCGGCATCGGGATCTGGGGCGCCTCGCTCGCAGTCATCGGCTTGGGCCGGAGACGTCAGGTCTGGGTGGGTCTGGCGGTGGGGGGCATGGTCGCCGTCGTCGCCACCGGCACCGCACTCGGCTTGTGGGGGGCGCCGACCGCCTTCCCCGGGATCTTGAGCTGGTCGGAGTTGGGCGACAGGGTTTACGGCGACGCCTATCGATGGGCCTTTCTGGCCAAGATGGGGTTCGTGATCGTGGCCTTGGCCGCGACCGCAATGCTGGTGGCGAGGAGCACCCGGGCCCGCCTGGCCGTGACCGCCGCCGGGATGCTCGGCGCTCTCGCCGCCGTGGTGGTCATGGCCCAGCTCCATCTCTTCGCCCATCTCTGAGCCGCGAACCCAACCGGGCCGGGTCTCGTATTGCTCGGACAACCCAATGAGGAGCAAACGTGAAACGTGTTCTGGTCCTGGTGACTGCCTTGGTCCTGACGGTAGGGGCGTGCGGCGACGGCGGCGGCTCGACGACATCGCCCGGGGGCGGGGAGGAGCGAGTCGAGATGGCCGACTTCGCTTTCAGCCCCGACACCCTTACCGTCCCCGTCGGCACCACTGTCACCTGGGAGAACACCGACGCCTCGCTGCCCCACACCTCCAACTCCGACGACGGGGTGTGGGATTCGGGCACATTGAACCCGGGCGACGACTTCTCGTTCACCTTCGACGAGGCGGGCACCTTCACCTACGTCTGCCGGATCCATCCCTCGATGACCGGGAGCATCGTGGTCGAGGGTTAGCCGGGGACCCTGAGTCCCACCAGTTTCCAAGGATCGGGTTCGGGGTACCTGGTTCCCTGTCTCGGCTGCCCCGACTGATTGGATCGCCTCATGGATTGGAAGATCGGGCTGATCGGGATCCCGGTCTCGGACGTGGAGCGGGCCAAAACCTTCTATCGAGTCAGGGCCGTCGGTCAGGTCTGATCGGTCGTGTCGGTCTCCACCGGTGTAACCGTGACGTCCCCTGGTGTCGATGCCACCGGGGTGTCCTCGGTGGCGGGCGTCTCGGAAGCAGATTCCGAGTCGGTTTGCTCGACCGCCGACCAGCGCTCCTTGGCAGCCGCGATTCCCTTGTCGATGACCTCGCCCAGCTCCTGCGCCGCCTGCTTGGCCGACTCCAGAGCGCTCATCCGGCTCTCTCTCGTCGCCTCCCACGCGGTGCGAATCGCATCGCCGGTTCGATCGAGTGCCTCCTGGACCTCCTCGACCCACCGCTGCTTGCCGTCTCCGGCCTCGGTCGTCTTTTCCTTGGCGTCGCTGTCCGTCATAGGTTCCTCCGTTCGACTGTGCTCGTGAGCTCATTGTGGTCCGAATGTGAAGTTGAGTCGGTCGGGAGGGGCTGCACCAAGCTGCGCACCAGCTTGACGATCTCAACCACGATCCCGATCAGGGTCCCGATCCCCACCATGACGAGGATGAACCGGGTCAGGGGCTCCCAATCGAATCGATACTCGGAGAAGTCGAAGGGAAACACCTGGGACGTCCGGATGGTCAAGAAGAGTGCGATCAGGTTCAAACCGATCTGGGTCAGCGCCTTGAACCATGCCGGGTCGTGGAACGTGTAGACGAGGTTCACGACGATGCCGGCGCCGAGCGAGATGTCGATCAGCCAGAGCAGGCCATCGAAGTCCTCGGTCAGAAAAGGGAGCCGGGCCCAGTCGAGGATGTTGTTGGCAAAGATAATCATCAGCGCGTTGACCACGATGGCCACGATGTAACCGGCGTGCCTGGCCACGGTCGGGGCCATCGTCGTCTCGCTTGTCCCGGATGTGGTCATCGTCAACTCCTACCCACCGCTGCCCGCTCTGCTTGCCGCTGTTGCCCGGGTCTCGTCGGTTCTTGGGGGCGGATGGCGAGGTAGGTGAGAGCGCCGAGCAGGAGAATCTGGAGCAACCGGATCAGGATTCCCCACGTCTCGAAGCTGGGCTCCCGCTCCGCCGCAAAGCCGAAGTAGGCGAAGATGATGAGCGCTTGGGCCAAGGCGCCGAGTCCCATGAGCGCCCTCCGATCGAAGAACGAGATCATCAGCGTCGCGACCAGGAAGGCGGCGCCGGCGGTCAAGCCAAAGGACGTCTGCTCCGCCGGGTTCTCCAGCACGGTGAGCGTGCCCAACCCGATCAGGAAGTACATGAGCGATGTCAGCGCGGCCATGGTTGCGGCGAAATATCTGACCGCCCTCCGGCGGTTTGCCGGTGTCTCGGAAACGGTCATCCGGTCTCCTTTGTCGTCATGGCCATCGTCTTCTTCCGCCGAACGGGTGTGAAGGGGCAAAGGTCCATTCCCGAGGGGACCGAGGAATTCAGACGCCCCCCGGGATTAGCCTCGGCCTCGTGGACCGCAATGCCGCTGACAGGTTCGAGCCCTTGCCCGAGCGTTTGATCCGGGAGGCGATCGAGGCGGGTGAGTTCGACAACCTCCCCGGCAAGGGCAAGCCACTCCCCGGTGCCGGGACAAAGGATGACGAGCTGTGGTGGGTGCGAGACTGGCTGAAGCGCAACACCGGATGGGAAACCCGGTCCCCGGCGCCGTAGTCGGCCTCGGCGGTCGTCCCTGATCCCGGCCGGCGACGGCGAAGACGGCCATCGCGGCCACAATGGACCGGTATGGAACTAGGGATAACCACCTTCGCCGAGACCTATCCCCATCCAAAGACCGGAGAGACGATCGGCCATGGGGAGCGTCTCCGTGAGGTGCTGGAGGAGATCGTGCTCGCCGAGGAGGTCGGGCTCGAGGTCTACGGGGTGGGAGAGCATCACCGGCCGGACTTCGCCTCCTCGTCCCCTGCTGTCGTCCTGGCCGCCGCGGCGGGGATGACCGAGCGGATTCGGTTGACCCCTGCCGTCGTCATCCTCTCCTCGGACGACCCGGTGCGGGTCTTCCAGGATTACGCCACCCTCGATCTGGTCTCGAACGGTCGGGCCGAGCTGCTGGTGGGACGGGGCTCGTTCATCGAGTCCTTTCCGCTCTTCGGCTACTCGCTCTCCGATTACGACGAGCTGTTCACCGAGAAGCTCGACTTGCTGCTGAGGATACGGGACGAGGAACGCGTCACCTGGTCGGGGAGATTCCGCTCCGCCCTCGAGGATCAGGCCATCTTTCCCCGTCCCCAGCAGGACCCTTTCCCGATCTGGGTGGCGGTGGGAGGCAGCCCGGAGTCGATCGTCCGGGCCGGCACCCGCGGGCTCCCGGTGGCGTTGGCCATCATCGGGGGAAATCCCGACCGCTTCGCCTTCTTCGCCGATCTGCATCGAAAGACCCTGATCGAGTCGGGTCACGACCCGGTTCGTGCCCCCCTTGCGGTTCACGCCCATGGCTACATCGCCGACACCACCGAGCAGGCGGCCAACGAGTACTACAACTCCTATGCCGTGGCCATGACCCAGCTCGGGCGAGAACGGGGCTGGGGGCCGATGACACATGCCCAGTTCGAGATGATGCGGGGACCGGGAGGCTCGCTGGTCCTGGGCGACGTCGAGACGGTGGCGAAGAAGATCGTCCGGATTAGGGAGGTCCTGGGGATCGATCGGTTCATGCTCCACATCAGTGTCGGGACCCTGCCCCACGACCAGGTCTTGCACGCCATCGAACTGCTGGGCACCAAGGTCGCCCCGTTGGTCCGCGCTGCGTAATCGGGTTGTCGAAGCCGACCTAGGCTGGGCCCATGGAGCAGCGGCCGCTCGGCGACTCCGACCTGTCCGTGAGTGTCTTCGGGCTCGGCGCCATGACCTTTGGCGACGAAGCCGATGAGGAGACCTCTCATGCCCTCCTCGATCGTTATGTCGAGTCTGGTGGGTCGTTCATCGACACGGCGGACGTCTACTCCCGCGGCCTGTCCGAGGAGATCATCGGGCGCTGGCTGGCCCGACGTGGCGGTGCCCACGGTCTGACCATCGCCACCAAGGCGCGTTTCTCCATGAGCGACGATCCTGCCGACCGTGGCGCCGGTCGAGCCCATCTGGAGCGGGCGGTGGAGGCGAGTCTGCGCCGGCTCGGCATCGACACCATCGATCTGTACCAGATCCACGCTTGGGATCCTGCAACTCCGATCGAAGAGACACTCGAGACGCTCAACGACTTCGTCACCGCAGGCAAGGTCAGGGCGATAGGTGTCTCCAACTTCATGGCCTGGCAGTTGGAGCGTGCGATCCTCGTCGCCCGTCATCGGGGTTGGGCCCCGGTGGTCTCCCTTCAGCCCCAGTACAACCTGCTCAGCCGGGAGATCGAGCTCGAGATCCTGCCCGTGTGCCTCGAGGAGAACATCGGGGTCCTTCCCTGGTCCCCGCTGGGGGGTGGATGGCTGACGGGGAAGTACTCCGCCTACGTGCGCCCGGCCGGGACGACTCGGCTCGGTGTCGACCCGAATCGAGGTGTCGAGGCATACGGTCTGCGCAACAACGATCACACCTGGAGGGTGGTGGAGGCGGTCCGCACGGTCGCCGCCGAACGAGGAGTGACGATGAGCCGGGTCGCGCTCAACTGGGTCCGGCAGCGGCCGGGGGTCAGCTCCGTGCTTCTCGGATGTCGCAACATCGGCCAACTGGACGACAACCTGGCTGCGCTGGAATGGGAATTGACGCCGGAGGAGATGGAACGGCTCACCGAGATCAGTGCCCCCGGGATCCCCATCTACCCCAACGGCTTTCTCGAGGTCGAGGCCGAAGTCGAGGTTTGGGAGCGTCTCGTCACACGCACCGAGCGACCGTACTGATCTGAGACCTAGTCGACCGCCATCGAGTCGAGGATGAGCTCGGCGTAGAAGTACGGCCACGGTTTCTCCGGCTTCTCCGCCCGGTACATCTCGTCGGCCTGCCGGAGCCACCCCGCGATCTGGTCGGCGGTGGGCTCGAAGCCGACGAAGGAGTCGATGTCTCCCCGCAGCCGGGCCGCATACCATTCCGCCCAGCGTGGGCTCTCTCCTCCGGTCGCCTCGTGGTGGTCCCTGGCCACGGCTCCGAGGAGACGCCCGAGTTGGGTCACTTTGTCCCGATCCGCCATGTTTCGCAGCTTAGGGAGGGGGGAGCCCAACTGGTCGCGAAGAACGAGCCTAGGTCGCGAAATTTACCCTGCGCTCCGACTTGCCGACGGCGAATCGACTGTTCTATGGTGGCGGAGCCGACTTGGAGGCAACTCCAGATCGGACTTGGAGTGACCGAGAGGTGACTTTGAGACTTCGCTGGGAGACCAGCCCTTCGGGGCCGGAGTGCCAGCAAGGTCGAGAGCCCCGAGAGGGTGACGGCTTCGGCCAGCACTCCCTCGGGGTTTTTCGCGTCCCCGTCCGCGCGGCATGTTTGGTGAAACCTCGGCCCCTTGCTATGTGTTTAAGGACGTGATCAACCGATCGACAGCGGTGCACCGGGCCGATCCACATCTGAGGGGTTCCTTCGAGGCGTTCTACCGCTCTACCCGGCCCCGCATCTTCCGGGCCATCGCCCTGGCCATCGGGAACACCGATCTCGCCCTCGACGCCACCGACGAGGCCATGGCCCGTGCCGCCGAGCAGTGGCGCCAGGTGGGCACCTATGAGAACCCGGCTGGATGGGTCTACCGGGTGGCCCTCAACTGGGCCAGGACCAGGCTTCGACGACTGACCCGGGAGCGGGGGCGGCTCGACTTCGAGCCCGGCTACGAGCAGGCGATTCCCGACCCGCATCTGGTCGATCGGGTGATGTCGCTGCCCATGGGCTATCGGGCGGTGATCGTGGCACGGTTCCTGCTCGACTGGTCGGTCGAGGAGACGAGCGAGGTGTTGCAGATCCCGCCAGGGACGGTGAAGACCCGGACCCATCGCGCCCTGAAACGACTTCGCCGAGGATTGGAGGGCACAGAGTGAGCCTGGAGCAGAAGCTTCGTGACAACCTGGGTGTGGCGGCCAACAGTCTCGTCGTGCCCGAGGCCAGGCGAATGCCGGTGCGGTCACGTGGGACCGGCTGGCGACGCCGGGCCGGCTACGCCATCTCGGGAGCCGTCGCCGCCCTCGTCCTGGTCATCGTGCCCGCTCTGCTCCTCGGCCGCCCGGAGCCGTCGGGCGTCGATCCGGTGACACCTGTCGCCGGTCCCGCCACCGACACGGTCGTGGACACCACGGCTGAGCAACACGTCGCTCCGACCGCATCGGCCCCTGTCACGACCATCGGATTCGAGGAAGAGTCGGTGCTCGGCGAGGCCTCGACGCCGACGCATCTGTTCACGGTGAAGGCGGGGCGGACCGAGGAGACCGAGCCGTCGACGGCTGTGGTGACACTCGGCGTGTCGACGCTGGACGGCGAAACGGTCGACCAGATAGTGGTGGGCGAGCCTTCGGGGTTCTTCTGGCACTCGGTCACCGAGCCCGGCGGGCTCTGCCTGCTCTCGGCATCGGCAACTCCTGACGGGGCGTCGGTTGGGGTGCAACTCCTGCTGTCATCTTCGATGGGCTGCTCAGAGCCATACCTCTTCGAGCTGGGTGGCGGGTCGCTGCGCCCGAAGGACACCACCCCCGAGGACGTGGCCCGTCTCTTCGTCGAGGCCTGGCAGCAAGGAGCCACGGCGGCGTTCGCGGGTCTGGCCACTCCCGAGGCTGCGGATCAGGCCGCCGCCCTTCCCCGGCCCGTCGAGATGGGCTTCAGCGGGTGTGAAGGGGCAGCAGGAAGCGTCTACTGCACCTGGGAGGGGGCGGGGGAAGCCCTGGTGGTCCAAGTGACGAGCCTCGAGCCCATGCCGGTGGTCGAACAGGTTGCCATCGGGCCCCCGGATTGACCGCGGGCGCCTCGACTCTGATTCAGCTGCGGAGCCGGGCGTCGAGACCGCTGATGATGATGTCGAGCCCGAAGGCGAACTCGGTCCCGAACTCGCAGTCTGCGAGGAATGGAGCCAGCGCGGCCACATGGGGATAGTGGTCCTGCAGTGCGGACAGTCTCCCTTCGAGGTCCCAGTCCTTGTTGCCGTATCCGCCCGATGCCTGCTGGAAGGCATAGCCCATGGTGTGGCTGGCCAGCATCTGCCAGGCGTGATGGGTGTCCTCGTCGGAGAAGCCGGCGGCCCTCAGCAGACCGAGCACCCGGTCCATGAACAGCAACGAGGACTGGCCATAGTTCCCCCTCTGCATCAAGAGGTTGACCATCCAGGGATGGGCGATGAACCGATCCATGGCGATCAAGGCCGTGTCGCGGATCGACACCCTCCAATCGGAGTCGATGTCGGGGAGAGGGATGGCGGCGAAGACATGATCGATCATCCCGTCGAAGATGTCGTCCTTGTTGGCGACATGGTTGTACAGCGACATGGCCTCCACTCCGAGGTCGGCGCCGAGCTTGCGCATCGACAGCTCGTCGACGCCGAACTGATCGGCCAGGTCCACGGCTGCTTCGATGATCCGTTCCCGGGTCAGCGGAGGGCGGGTCCCGGTGCTGGTCATGACTGGATCGTAGGTCACCGGTCCTTCAACTCCTGTGATCGTTTTGACTGACTTACGGTGTATGCTTACAGTGTAATCCAACTCACCCGATTACGCCATGAGGAGCCGAGAAGTGTCAATCACCGAAACCCTGGCCCGAGGCAGTGCCCGCCGTCCGTGGAGGACCGTTGTCACCTGGGTCGTGTTGCTCGTCGTTGCGGTGGCCCTCACCGCCCAGTTCCTCGGCGACGCCCTCACCACTTCGATCAGCTTCACCAACGAGCCCGAGTCGATCCGGGCGATGAACCGGATCGAGGCGGTCAGAGGTGAGCCAACCGACACCGAGTTCGTCGTCGTCACCTCCGAGCCCGAAGTCGTCTCCGACCCGGGCTATATGGCCTATGTCGGCGACATCGAGGCCGCGCTCGTGGGCCTCGGGCCCGATCTGGTGACAACGGTCGGCTCCTATCTCTCGGAGACCGGGCCCGTGTCCGAGTCCGGTCGCTCCGCCTTGCTCCCAGTGACCATCGCCGGTTCGGACCTCGATGTGGTCTCGGGGAACGCGGAGACCGTCCGGGAGACAGTGGCCTCGATCCAGGCGCCGACCGGCTATCGGGCGTTGGTGGCCGGGCCGGCGACGCTCAACAACGATTTCAACGCCATTGCCGAGGAAGACCTGCGCACCGGTGAGACGATCGGGATCGCCGTCGCCCTCGTCGTCCTCGTCCTCGTCTTCGGCTCGGTCGTCTCCGGAGTCATCCCCGTGATCCTGGGAGTGGTGGCGATCGCCGTCGCACTCGGTCTGGCGGCCGTCGTCGGGATGTTCATGGATCTCAGCTTCTTCATCACCAACATGATCACGATGATCGGCCTGGCAGTCGGCATCGACTATTCGCTGTTCATCGTCTCGCGGTACAGGGAGGAGCGATCGACGGGCTTCGAGAAGTTGGAGGCCATCGGTCGGGCCGGGGCCAGCGCCACGCGGGCCGTGTTCTTCTCCGGTCTCACCGTGGTCCTGGCCCTGGTCGGGCTGCTCATCCTCCCCAACTCCCTGTTTCGGGCCCTCGGCATCGGCGCCATCCTCGTGGTGGTCGTGGCCGTGCTCGCTTCGATGACCCTCCTTCCCGCCGTGCTCTCGCTCATGGGTGATCGCATCGAGTCGCTGAGAGTCCGCCGCCGTCGGCCGGCGGGGAGTCGCGGGCGGTTCTGGGACCGGATCACCAAGACCGTCATGGGTAGACCGGTGCTGAGTGTCGCCTTGTCGGCTGGGCTGCTCCTGCTCGCTGCGAGCAGCGTCTTCTCCATCAACGAAGGGCTGTCCGGCGTCTCCACCCTTCCCGACGAAATGGAGTCGAAGCAAGCATTCGAGATCCTGGCCACCGAGTTCGCCGGGGGCTTCGCCTCACCTGTCGAGATCGTCGTGAGTGGCGACGAAGTCGGGGCGACGGTGTCCAACCTGGAGTCCGATATCGCAGCCGACGGTGGGTTTGGCCCCAGCTTCGTCGACCCCTTGTCGACCGACAACCTGGCCATCATCTCGATGCAGACACTCGGCGACGTGAACTCGATTGCGTCCCAGGATGCCCTGCGCCTGCTCCGGTCCGAGATCGTCCCCCGAGCCGTCGTCGGGGACACCGAGGTCGTCGTCGGAGGCGAGACCGCCATCACGGTCGATTTCCTCGATCAGGTGGACACCTATACCCCGATCGTGTTCGGCGTCGTCCTCGGGCTCAGTTTCATCCTCCTGCTGATCGCCTTCCGCTCGGTGGTGATCCCGGGAAAGGCGATCCTGATGAACCTGCTGTCCGTCGGCGCTGCTTACGGGTTGGTGGTGGCCGTGTTCCAGATCGGCGTCGGTCCGGCCTGGGTCAAGGACATCGCCGACTTCGTGGGATTCGAACAGATCGAGACAATCGAGGCCTGGCTCCCGCTTTTCCTCTTTTCCATCCTCTTCGGTCTGTCGATGGACTACCACGTCTTCCTGCTTTCCAGGATCAAGGAGCGCTTCGACCAGACCGGTGACAACACCGAGTCGGTGGCCTACGGCCTTCGCACGACCGGGGCACTGATCACCGGCGCCGCCGCGATCATGGTCGCCGTTTTCGCCGGCTTTGCCGCCGGTCGGCTGGCCTCCTTCCAGCAGATGGGCTTCGGGCTGGCCGTGGCCGTGCTCCTCGACGCAACCATCGTCCGCTCCATCCTGGTTCCGGCGTCGATGCGTCTGCTCGGGAAATGGAATTGGTACTTCCCCTCATGGCTGGAGTGGATCCCGAACATCGGTGTGGAGGGGCATGTCGACGAGGTGCACCCCTCGGAGGCTGCCGAGCCGGCGACCGCCTAGGGCACGCCGGCCGATGGGTGGGCGGCCCCGACTTGGTATGGACGGGTCTTAGTGTTGGATCGATGATCGAGGTCCGCGGAGGATGACGACCGGTCGACTGGGCACCGAGGACGTGCGTCGGCGTTATGACGAGATGGCCGGGAATTGGCGGATGCTCGGAATCATCGACTGGCTGCTGTTGGTGAACCGGCTCCGGAGGAAGCTGTTCGCCACTGCTCGGGGCCGGGTCCTGGACGTGGCCTGCGGCACGGGAGAGAACTTCGTCTACCTGAGGAACGCGGTCTCGATCACAGCCTTCGACCTGTCGGAGGAGATGATGGGGGAGGCCCGCCGCCGGAGTCGCCAGATGGGGATGGAGGTTGCCCTGGCGGTCGGGGACGCCCAGCGAATGCCATTTCCGGATTCCGGCTTCGACACCGTGATCTCGGCCTTCTCCTCCTGCACCTTCCCCGACTACGTCGCCGCTTTCCACGAGATGGCTCGGGTGACCCGGCCCGGGGGCCGCATCTTGCTCGTGGAGCATGGACGGTCATCGGTGGGCTGGATCTCCCGCCGTCAGGACCGGAACGTAGAACGGGTCTACGGACGCTCGGCCTGCAGGAACAATCGCGACGTATCGGCCGAGTTGGCCGAGGCCGGTCTCGAGCCGGATTCACATGTGGTGAGCCATCTGGGGATGATGAATCGCATCACGATCGAGGTCCCCCAAGGCGATCGGCCACACTAAGGGGCGAGGAGCCGGCGGTACCCGCTCCGATAGTGGATCATCGGGTCCTTGAGTTCCGACACCTCGACGTGATCGATGCGCCCGACGATCAGGCCCGACCACCCCACCTCCCCAGAAGACTCGTAGCTGCAGTAGGCACGGTCTGGGAGATTCTTCAGGACTGGCCCCCAATCGGTCTGCTCGGTGTCCACGGAGGCGAAGATGCCCCCAGGTGAGGGCCAAAGCCCGGCGAAGACGTCGGCCAATTGCCGGTCCTCGTATCGGCATACATGGATGATGAAACGGCCGGTCTCCTCCGCCACCGACCACAGATCGGTGGTCGGCCCGACCACGAGGTGAGCTCGGGCCGGCTCTCCCTGGACCACGAGCAACGAGGAGACGGTGAGCCCGGTGGGCGCCGACTCCGTGCCCGCGGTCACGATCGTGACCCCGGCGGCGAGACGGCCCCGGAATTGTCGCGCCTCGTCACGATCCTCTGGGCCGGATCGGAACGGGTGCTCGGAGTGGATCATGAAAAGGCACCCTAGGGAAATCTTGTCACACCCCCTCGTCAGGATGTCGGTATGACCGGCGAAAGGATTTGGACATGACGACAGAGACGGGCGCCCTCGTGATCGCAATCACCTCGGCCCTTGCCGTCATCGGCCTCGTTGTCCTGCTGCTCATGACGGGTAGGAGACAGCGGAACGGCGGAGGCGGCATGCCTGACCCTGATCTGGCCCGGCGTCTCGACGCCCTGCAGACCGCCATCGCCGGTCGGGACGGTGCCCTCGGCGCACAGGTGGCCCAGCTCGATGTCAAGCTCGCCCTGCTCCAGGAATCGGTCACGGGGCGCGAGGCCGCCCTCGACGAGCAGGTGAGGGGCATCGGGGCCCAGATGCAGGGCATAACCGCCCTCTTCACCAACGATCGGGCCCGCGGCGGCTGGGCCGAGATCGGCATGAAGCGGGTCTTCGAGCAGGGTGGGCTGGTCGAAGGTCGTGACTACAGCTGCCAGGTGGGCAACGGCGAGATCAAGCCCGATGCGGTGGTTCATCTGCCGGGTGGTCGAAACATCGTGATCGACGCCAAGTTCCCGACGGCCCGTTTCGTCGAGGCGCTGGGCGAGGAGAACGTCGAGCGTCGAAACCGTCTTCTCGCCGAGCAGGGAAAGGAGTTGGAACGAGTCGGCAAGAGCCTGGCCGGGAAGGGATACGCCGAGCTCGCCTCGGGGGGGTACGTGGTGATGTATCTGCCTTCACAGGCCGTCTACGAGGCGGCCGCCGCCGCCCATCCCGACCTCATCGATCGGTTGATGACGAGCCGGGTGATCATTGCCGGTCCCAGCGCCCTGTATGCGCTGTTGTTGAACGTCGGCTCACTGCTCACCGAGTTCCGTGCGCTGCGCCAGGCCGACCAGATCCTCGACGATGCACGCGAGTTGCATCGCCGGATGACCACCTTCGTGGGTCATCTCCAGGGTGTCGGCTCCGGGCTCACCAGCGCGGTGCGAGCCTTCAACGGGGCGGTCGGCTCCTGGGGAAGCAGGGTCTCCCCCCAGCTGGCCCGCATGAGCGAGCAGAGCGGAGGCGGCGATATCGATGGTCCGGCCCCGGTCGAGGAGGCGGTGCGGGAGGTCGAGGAATTGGCGCTGGGGATCGTGGGTTGACATCTGAACAGGGAGTGCTTGGTGGCGGGGGAAAAAACGGGAACCATGTACCCCGCCGAAGAGTCTCAAGTTTGTCGGCACACGGGCGTGGGTAAGTAAGGCTGCAGCAGGAGGTACAAATGACCAACGAGATCCAACAACTCTCGACCGAGAGGGAGCGTCAGTCCGATCTCGAGTTCGCGAGCAGGGCAGTGGTCTATCTCGAGAAGAAGGGGCTGGGGGTCGAGGAGGTCACCGAATGGCTGATGGAGGAATTCGGGCTCGATCGTGAGACGGCCCGCGCCATCGTGGTCGTGGCCGCCTGATCCCACGCTAGACCCGGAGGGGGTTGGTTCTGAGTGCAGTGGCGCTCAGCCAGGCTCGACCAGGTTTCCGAGAGATGTCGGCGCGACGGTCACGTAAGCATCCGGGACCAGCTCCTCCAGTTCCTCCCAATCGATCTCACCATCGAGACAGCAGCCGACCCATCCCCTTCCACCGACGTAAGGCGGCACGAAGAACCGCTCAGGGGCAGACGAGACAGGGGATCCGAAGCCATGGCCCCGATTCTGCCTCAGTCCCCGGGGTAGGTTTCAGCCATCTCGTGCCCAAGGAGGAAGCATGAGCGAGCATCCCAATGCCGCGTTGTATCGCAAGGTCATGGAGCGCTGGGGGGAAGGGGACGCGAGCGCCTTCGAGGATGCCATCGCCGACGATGTCGTCTGGTGGCAAATCGGGTCTGCCGAGCCGATACGGGGGAAGGAGCCACTGCTGGAATCGATGAAGGGCATGGAAGGAGTCGACTTCGTAGCAGACCTGCACGATGTGCTCGCCACCGACGACCACGTTGTCGGGCTGGTCACCGCAACGGTGCGGATCGGTGACGATTCCTTCACCTATCGGACCGCCGAGATAGCGCACATCCGGGACGGGAAGGTCACCGAGCGTTGGGCCTTCTCCGACGACACCCAGGCCATCATCGACTTCTTCTCGGGATTGGGGTAGTCCCATGAGGCGACGGTTGATGGCCGGTATTGCCACACTGGCCGTGCTCGGCGCTTGCGCCGCACCTGTCGGCGAGGGGACCGTGCCACCGGCACCCACGAGTAGCGCAGCGCCCCCCGTGGTCACCACCGCCGCACCACCTGTCGTCACGACCAGCTCGGCGCCCGGGACCAGCACAGTGCCTCCCACCACTGCCCCCGCGCCCGACGGCCCCTTGGGCTCGGGGTGCAGCCCCGGTGACGGCGCCACCCTGCCCGAAGGGGAGTGGTTCGGCTTCGTGTTGGCCACCTCGGCAGGCGGGATCGAGTTCGACCTGGCCTGTTGGTTCACCGGACAGGCGGCGATCGACGCCGCGGCCGAGGACGGTGAGGAGTCACCCCCGCCCAACGACTACTTCGTGAGGAATCAGAACACTCAGACCCGGTCTCTTGCCGTCTCGCCTGATGTCCTGGTCCTGTGGTACCCGACCGGCGATCCGACCAGTGAGGAAGAGGTCTCCTTCCCGGAGTGGGTCGAGGGGGTAGCCGGTCGGGGCTTCCAGTTCGGGGTCTGGCTGGACGTCATCGATGGCGAGGTGCTCGGGATCCGTGAGCAGTGGGTCCCCTAGGAACTCGATTCACCGACGCCACCGGTCGGCTCAGGGCTACTTGCCCAGATGGCCCCAACGTTCGAGGTCGTCCATGGTCTCCAGGATCGTCTGGTCCACATCCCGGAACACCAGTCCCAGCCCGTCGCGGGCCTTCGAGTTGTCGAATCGCATCCGACCCCCGAGATGGTTCTTCATGTACGACCGGGTCCCGGGGGGCTGGAAGCCGACGGCCAAACGGCTGAGGGCGACGCCCACGCCGCGATCCAGGCTCATCCTGGGCAGTCTGTATCGATCGCTCCATCCGTTGGCCCGTAACAGGTCGATCACCTGCCGCATCGTCCGCGACTCGGCGGCAACGATGTAGCGGCCGGAGGCCGCCGGGTCCTCCATCGCCAGAACATGGGCCTTGGCCACGTCTCGGACATCGACGAAGGGCCACTCGATCGCCAAGACGGCAGGCAACCGCCCGTTGGTGAACCCGGTGAAGAAGGTGTGACTGGTGTTGACCCCGGGCACGAGAGAGGGACCGATCACATAGAACGGGTTGATCACGACAAGGTCGAATGGTGGTTCGCGGGTCTCGACGAAGTCCCAGGCGGCTCGCTCGGCGAGGGTCTTGGCGTAGTAGTAGGGATTCCGGGTCAGAGACGACCTGCTGTTCCAGTCATTTTCGGTGTTGAGATGCCCGTCCGCCTGATCGGTGATCGCCGCCACGGACGACGTGAGCACGACCCGCCGAATCGACCCGACTGCGAGACATGCCTCCAGGACGGAGGTCGTCCCTTTGACGGCTGGATCGACCAGGTCGCGCTGTGGGTCTTCGACGTCGATGACATATGGAGAGGCAGTGTGGATGACGTACTCGCAGCCCACCACCGGCTCGTCGAATGCGTTCGGGGCCAGCAGATCGGCCTGGACCAGTTCCAGGCCCTTGGTTGCGCCGGCCAAACCGGTCAGGTGACCCTCCGCCCAGGTCTTGTCCGGGTTCCGCACCGTCCCTCGAACCCGGTAGCCGTCCTCGAGGAACTGTCGGACGATGTGGGAGGCGACGAAGCCGGATGCTCCCGTTACCAGGACCGGAGCCTCGGTCACGGGGCGGCTGCTCATCGTGGCAACCTACCCCGGGCTCCTTTCTTCATGCACTGCGTCACGCATGCGTGACGCCATGCATTAGGAAGCACCTCAGTCGGCGTGGGCCCGGTCGTCTGCGCCCCGCCCGACCACGAACCAGACGGCGTGGACCGGCTCGTCACCCCTGTTGAAGAGACGATGGGGCTCGGTCGAGTCGAAGGCAATCGAGTCGCCCGGCTCCAATTCGAAGACCTCGAAGCCGAGCTGGATCCCCATGCGGCCCGAGACCACGTATCCGTACTCCCGGCCGTGGTGTCTCATCAGGGACTGGTCGGGTGTGGAGGCGCCGCCAACCTCGTAGATGGCGTGAAGGAAGTCGACCCCCTCCTCGGTGTCGGCAGTGAGCTGCTCCCAACGCACACCCGATGCCAGGTCGATCGCCTTGCGGTCCCCGGGGTGGACGAGAGGGCTTGCCCGGTTCTCGTCCTCCTCTGATCCCGAGGCCGAGCCGTCCCGACCCGGGTGGTCGTCACCTCGGAGCAGCTTGTCCAATGAGAGGTCGAGCTCGGTGACGATGGCATAGAGCGTCCCCACCGACGGCTTGGAGAGACCGCTCTCTAGCTGGGAGATGAGACTGGCCGACAGACCGAGACGGCGCGCCAGCTCTCGCTGGCTGATCCCGGCCTTGGTGCGCTCGGTGCGGAGCCGGGCACCGATCCCGTCGAGTTCTTCAGTCATCTCGATTCCCCCTTGTCGAGCGAGGATAGGCGCAGGCGCCCGCCCCGCCTACATGAGCAGCCAGCCACTATCCACGTAGAGGTTGATGCCGTTGACCGACCGGTTCTCCAGGAGGAAGACCGTGGCATCGACCACGTCCTCCATGGTGGCCAGACGCTTGGTCGGGGTGCGAGCCAGCACTGCATCGAGGGGCTTGTCCTCCCAGTAGGGGCTGTCCCCGACGATGCCGGGGTGGATCGCATTGAATCTGATCGGGGCCAGCTCCACGGCGAAGGCGGTGATCATGGTGGCGACGGCCCCGTTGACCGCGGTGACCGTCGTCGACCCCGGATAGGGTCGGTCCTTGGCCCGCCCTCCGAACAGGACCACCGCGCTGTCATCGGACAGCTTGGGCAGGAGGGTGTGGATGGTCTCGGTGTAGCCGACCACCTTCATGGTGGCCAGAGTGACGGCGCTGGCCACGTCATAGTCTCGCACCGGGTTGTTGTCGCGTGCTATCGCACTCAGCACCAGTTTGTCGACAGCGCCGACACCGTCCAGGGCAACCGCGATCGTCTCCGGCTGGGAGAGGTCGAAACCGAGCCCGCTGGCCTTGCCGCCGAGATCGGATGCGATGGAAGCGGCCTTGTCCGCATCCCGCCCGGTGATGATGACCTCACGCCCCCGATCGACATAGTGGGCGGCCAGCTCACGACCAAGCCCACCGGTCCCCCCAACGATCAACACTGCTCCATCGGCCATCGCATCTGCTCCTTCTCGGACCAACTGCGGGTGATCCTAACTTCCGACCGAGCCCACTGTGCAGTGAGACTGAGCACCCTGCGATCCTGGGTTAGTCTGCGCCCGCCGTGGACAGGAGAATGCCGGTTGACCTATGACGTTTGCATCATCGGCGCCGGTCTCGTCGGTCTCGGTGTGGCTCGGGCCCTGAGCGAGACTCATGAGGGCGTGTCCCTCGCCATCCTGGAGAAGGAAGACACCGTCGCCGCCCACCAGAGCAGTCACAACAGTGGCGTGGCCCATTCCGGCCTCTATTACCGCCCGGGATCGTTGAAGGCACTTCTCTGTGTCGAGGGCCGGCGCCGGCTCGAGGAGTACTGCGAGGCCAGGGGTTTGCCCTTCGATCGGTCGGGCAAGCTGGTGATTGCAACCAGGCCATCCGAGCTCGAGCCGCTGGCCGAACTGGAGCTAAGGGGGAACGCCAACGGCCTGTCAGGGGTGAGGAGGCTCGACGCCTGCGCCCTCAGAGAGATCGAGCCGGCCGCCGTGGGGCTCGAGGCGCTCCATGTCCCCGAGGCAGGGGTGGTCGACTTCCCGGCCGTCGCCGCCTCCTTGGCCGCCGACCTCATCGGGCAGGGGGCCGACGTCCGCACCGGTCACGCCGTCACTGCCATAGACCACGACGGCGGTGGGGCCCGAATCAGGGTGGCGGATCAGGAGATTCGAGCCAGGGTCGTCATCAACTGCTCCGGTCTGCAGTCAGACCGCGTGGCCGAGCTGGCCGGGGTGCGCAGCGAGATCCGGATCGTGCCTTTCCGGGGCGAGTACTACACCCTGGCCCCCGAGGCGGCGCATCTGGTTCGGGCCTTGATCTACCCGGTTCCCGATCCCCGGTTCCCTTTCCTCGGCGTTCACTTCACCCGGAAGATCGACGGCACGGTGGAGGTGGGCCCCAACGCAGTCCTGGCGTTGGGTCGGGAGCATTACCGCGATGCCGATCCCGACTGGAGCGAGTTGAGGGAGACGATCTCTGTTCCCGGCTTCCGAAAGCTGGTGTGGAGGCATTGGCGGACCGGGGTCACGGAGATGATCCGGTCCAGGTCCAGGACCATGTACGCCCGCTCGGCGCGCCATCTGGTGCCGGACATCCGCCCCCACCATCTGATTCGAGGCGGGGCCGGGGTCAGGGCCCAGGCAGTGTCCCCCGACGGGAGGCTGGTCGACGACTTCGTCATCGAGGAGGCCGGACCGACCGTCCACGTCCTGAACGCGCCGTCACCGGGGGCCACCGCCAGCCTTGCCATCGGGGCCCACGTGGCCGGCTTGGTCGGTCGCCATCTCGTCAGGTGAGATCAAGGACAAGTGTGTAGTGTCACTAAGCATCATGCGGCGGACAGCCAGACAAGGAGACAACGATGACCGTTGAGTTTCCCGTAGCCACCAGCCCGGCGCCGGGTGTGATCGGAGTCGACTGGGAGAGCCGGGTCGACTTCGAGCGTCTCCGTCAGCATCGGATCGCCCGCACCCGGCAGTTGATGGAGGAGGAGGACCTCGGTGCGCTCCTCCTCTTCGAGACATCCAACATCCGCTATACCACTGCAACCCAGATCGGTTACTGGGCCTTCAACAAGGGTGAGCGATATGCCCTGGTGACCCGTGAGGGCCGGCCCCGGATCTGGGACTTCGGCTCGGCGGCCAAGGCCCACCGGCTCCAGCTGCCTCACATGTATGACAGCGGGAACTCCGTGGGCGGGAACACCGGGCTCCAGGGCGCGATCGGGCCCGAGACCGGTCTCCACTCCCGGGCCGCGGCCGAGATCCGCAAGGTGCTGGAGAGCGAGGGGCTGGCCGGGGAGCGTCTCGGGGTGGACATGGCCGAGACCGGTGTCTTCCTCGCCTTGCAGGCCGAGGGTCTCAATGTGGTCGACGGCCAGCAGGCGATGATGAAGGCCCGCGAGATCAAGAGCCCGGACGAGATCATCCTCCTCACCCAGGCGTGCGCCATGGTCGACGGCGTCTATCAGGACATCTTCGAGGCGCTCAAGCCGGGGATACGTGAGTCCGACGTGGTCGGGCTGGCCCACGCCCGTCTCTTCGAGATGGGCTCGGAGTTCGTCGAAGCGGTCAACTCGATCGCCGGCGAGCGGTGCAACCCGCATCCCCATGTCTTCTCCGACAGGATCATCCGGCCCGGCGACCAGGCCTACTTCGACATCATTCACGTTTTCAACGGATACCGGACTTGTTATTACCGCACCTTCGCGGTGGGGCGGGCCACTCAGGCCCAACGGGACGCCTTCGCCAAGTCGCGAGAGTGGATGAATACCGCCATCGACCTGGTAAAGCCGGGGGCGACCACTGACCAGATCGCCAAGGCGTGGCCCCGGGCCGAAGAGTTCGGGTTCGCCGACGAGATGGATGCCTTCGGCCTGCAGTTCGGTCACGGGGTGGGGGTCGGTCTCCACGAGCGGCCGGTCATCAGCCGGCTCAACTCCCTCGACTCCCCGGTGGAGATCCGGGAGGGGATGGTCTTCGCTCTCGAGACCTACACCCCCGCCGGCGACGATCGCTCCGCCGCCCGTATCGAGGAAGAGGTGGTGGTGACCGCAGACGGGTGCAAGGTGATCACGCTGTTCCCCTG
>JBOGET010000058.1:0-20013 GCA_050741975.1 Acidimicrobiia bacterium | reverse complement strand
TCGAAACCTTCTACAACCGGGGTCGACACCAAGCCCGACTAGGACACCGCACACCCGCCGATGTCTACGCTGACCACGCCGCATGAAAAGGCAGAAACCCGTGTCCAACGAAGCGGGTCAACTCCAGCCACCAAAGAAGACCAGGTCGTCGACCTCGCCGACAGTCTCATCCTTCAAGGACTCGCCTGTTCAATCCTCGTCAATACAATGGGCACCATCCGCAGAGGGGAGCAGATCGAGTCTCTGGCGCTCGATCAATGGAGCGAGTTGATCGATTCCAACCTCACTTCCGTGATGTTGGTGACCAAGCACCTCCTGCCCCTGCTCATCAGCCACTCGAGTTCATCCATCGTCAACGTTGCGTCTGCTATGGCACTGGTCGGCGCCTCGGGTGCGCTGAGCTATACCGCCGCTAAGGGCGGCGTAGTCAGTCTGACCCGAGCCCTGGCCGTGCAATACGCACGGCAAGGGGTAAGGGTCAACTGTGTCTGTCCGGGCTTGGTCGACACCAATATGGCCCGAGCCGACCGACTCGATTTCGACCAGATCAGGGCCGATCTGATTGCCAGCTATCCCATGCAAAGGATAGGTACTCCAGAAGAAGTCGCCGATTTGATCGTATTCCTCGCGAGCGACGCCTCCTCTTGGATGACCGGGTCCATCATCTCGGTGGATGGAGGGCTCACCAGCCAGTAAGGCCGATTACTCCTATGCGTCGACAGGATCGTTGGTCAAGGACTTGCGGATTCTTTGAGTCGGTGGCTGCCTCGATCACTGTCCACGCCATCGCGATCGCATCCCAACCATGCCCGGGTCCTGCTCTGTATCGCCCACGACCCAGAGGTGGCTGGTGGCTAACGAGGACGCAATTGGCATGGATGGCTGCGAAGCGCGCCACGGAGACCATCGTGGAGTCGAGGAGACGGCGCTCGCGGCGGTCATCGCCCGCTGGGGTCGGCCGACCGGTGGTCGAGATTGGAGCCATCGATGCTGAGCTGCGACGAGCCCGTCCCCGTGCTGTCCTCCGTCGGCAGCGAGCCGCCACCATCTTTCGGTTACCGACTGCCACTAGAGATCCACCTGGGCCAATGGGTCCAAGGACTCCCCGAGAGCTGAGCGGATCAGCTCTTCCTGATCGGTTCCGATAGCGGTTGACAGGGCGAAGATGATCCGGGAGGGCGCGGTGAACACTCCCCTCTCCATGAGGAGGTGGAACAAGGCAGTCAGAGGCGCTTTGGGTCTGGCAGACGCATCTCTATAGGAGGTTGGTTGCTTGCTGCCGACATGGATCTGGAGCAGGCTCCCGTATCCGGTGACAACGAGTGGCAACCCACGAAGCCCTGCCTGGGCGCCTATCCAGTCCCGCAGCTCGTCACCCTGACGGTTCAAGGCGACGATGCGCTCGCGGGTGAGCTTGCGAATCGTGTGGAGACCGGCCGCCATGGTGAGCGGGTTGGCGTTGAACGTGCCGCTCTGTGTCATCCCCCGATTGGCCCGGGGATCGCTGTGGCTCATGACGTCGGCACGACCGCCGAAGGCGCCCACCGGCAGCCCGCCCCCAATCAGCTTGCCCAGCACGGTCAGGTCCGGGGTGATCCCCAGATCTTCCTGCAGTCCTCCGTAACCCAGCCTCAGCGTCTGGATCTCGTCGAGAACGACCAGCACGCCCTGCTCCTGTGCGGCTTCGCTGACCGCTTGGATGTAGCCATCCGGCGGGCGTATCGCTCCCCCGAAACCTTGCAACGGCTCGAGGATCAAGGCTGCGGCAGAGGTTCCCGAGTCACGTATCACCTGGACCGCGGCGTGGGTGTCGTCATAGGGGATCACCCGGGTGTGCCCGACGAACTCCGGCGGAACCCCTTCCTCACCCACGGCCACCGTGGGGTGGCTACCGAGCTTCTTCACGCTGACCTGGACCGGCTCGCTGCCTCCGTGATAGCCCCCCTCCGCCTTGATGATGTCCGACCGGCCGGTGACGTGTCTGGCGAGACGCAGGGCGTACATCACCGCCTCGGTCCCTGAATTGGTGAAGCGCACGCTCTCGATGCCCGGCACCCGGGAGATGATCTCGTCGGCGAGCTCGATCTCCAGAGGCGAAGGGGCGGCGAAGGCGGTGCCCCGCCCCGCCTGTTCCGAGATGGCACGGATGAATTCAGGATCCGGATGACCGTGGATCAGGCTCGTGTAGTTGTTCACTACGTCCAGATACCGATGACCGTCGACGTCGTAGAGATAGGGGCCCTCGGCTCGATCGATGTAGAACGGGAACGGCTCGAAATAGAGCTGGGTCCGGGAGTTGCCCCCCGGCATGACATCGAGTGCCCTCTGGTATGCCTCGGCCGACCTGGGCCGCTTCGCCGCATAGTCCGCCCGGAGGCCGCTTATCAGCTCCTCGAGTGATCCACTCATCATCCGCTCCTTCGCAGGGCCCGACCCGGCGTCGCATCCGTCCGGACCTCGTTGTCCACTATCAGAACCCCGTTGACGATCACGTAGGGAATCCCGGTCGGCAATCGCCGGGGATCCTCGAGAGACGCAGCACTGCCAACCTCCTCTGGGTCGAAAACCACGATGTCCGCCTTTCCTCCATTGCGCAGGAGTCCACGATCGGGGAGCCCCAACAGCCCGGCGGGGTAGGAGGTCATCTTGCGGATCGCATCCTCGAAGGTGAGCAGCTTCTCCTCACGGACCAGGCTTCCGAGGATCTTGGGGAAGGTGCCGTAGGTCCTGGGGCTGGGGTTCTCACCGACGAGGATCCCGTCGCTCCCGACCGCGCAGAGCTCGTGCTCGAGGATCTTGCGCACAGTGACCAGGTTGTTGGAGTCGTGACCCACATATGACAGACGCAGCTCCTCGGCGATCAGGAGATCGCACAAGGCGTCCAGCGGATCGAGGCCCAGCTCCCGAGCGATGTTGTCGAGGCTCATACCGTCGAGATGCCCGTTATCAGGAAGGCTGAAACCCGTTAGATGCCAGCCCCTGGGGTTTCGCCAGCGGCTCTGTCGGGGATCGGTCTCCTCCCGCATCCTCGCCCGTGAGCCCGGGCTCGACAGATGCTCCCTCACCTGCTCCGGACCGCCGTCCTGGACCCAATCGGGGAGGGCGACGAGGGCGCGGGTCCCCCCCTGGTTGTACGGGTAGGCGTCGAAGGACACCTGGAGACCATCAGTTCGGGCGTCCTCCACCAGCCCGATCAGGTCGTTGAACTCACCGTCCCGCTTCGACAGGCTGGCGTAGTGCGAGATGTGTAGGGCGACCCCCGTCCTCCGAGACAGTTCGATTACCTCCCGGAACGGGTCGACGAAGCCTTTCCCGCTGCCGTAACGCACATGTGAGACGTGAACCGCACCGTGCTTGGAGGCGACCTTGGATAGCTCGGTCAGCTCCTCGTCGTCGGCGAAGCTGCCGGGGGGATAGGTGAGACCGGTAGAGAACCCGAAGGCACCGTCCGCCAAACCCTCGTCGAGGAGCTCGGCTTGGCGCCGCAATTCGCTGGTGGTGGCACGGCGATCTGTCCACCCCACGGCGGCGATCCGAAGCGGCGAATTGCCGATCACGTAGGCGACGTTGACCGGCACCGAACTGTCGTAGACATTCAGGTACTCGGCCACCGAGCCCCAGGTCAGGTCCAAGGGCTTCTCCCCGTCGAGGCCTGCGTTGAGCTTGCTCCAGTCCCTGAGCTGGTCAGGGCTCAGAAACGGCGCGTAAGAGTTGCCGTCGACGCCGAGAAGCTCGGTGGTCACTCCCTGTCTGACCTTGGGCTCGTGCCCCGGGTCATGAAGGATCGCCATCGTCGAGTGAGCGTGCATGTCGATGAAGCCGGGGCACACCGCCAACCCGGTGGCATCGATCACTCTCGCCGCAGACATCGACGAGGTGTCTCCACGCAGCAGGACGACCTGGTCGCCTTGCACCCCGACGTCGGCGTAGAACCAGGCGGATCCGCTTCCGTCGTAGACCCGACCATGACGGATGAGGAGATCGAAGCTCACCGGCTCCTCCTGTGCAGATAGCGGCCATCCTCGGGACCGACCAGGGCGCCATCCTCGACGACGAGACGACCACGAAGGAACACATGACTCGGCATTCCGGTGGTCGTCAGCGAGTCGAACATGGAGTACCCGGCCTCGGGCTCCAGCACGTCAGACGTGAGCCCGATCTCGTCGCCGTCATCGGGCACGATCACCATATCGGCGTCGGAGCCTGCGGCGAGAATTCCCTTCCGGGGGTAGAGACCGTAGATCTGGGCCGCCCTCGTCGAAGTCACCTCGACCAGCCTTTCGATGCCGAGCCGGTCCTTCTTGAACCCCTCACTGAACGCCAGCGGGAGCATGACCCCGGTTCCGGCGATCCCGCCGAAGGTCGCATCGAGAATGTTGTCTGCCGCCAGCTTCACCTCCAACGACTTTGGAGAATGGTCCGAGGAAAGATGGTCGATCCGCCCGTCGGCCAAGGCCTCCCAGAGGACCTCGGCATGGAATCGCTCCCTGAGCGGCGGGCCGACCTTTCCCAGCGGTCCCCGCTCCAGCACCAGCTGATTGGTGAGTGTGAGGTAGTGGATCTGTGTCTCGCACGTGATCTGCCGGCCGTGCCCTTCTTCCTTCAGACGCTTTAGGGCCATGGCGCCGGGAGCGGAGCTGCAGTGCACGAAATGAAGCCGGCATCCGGTCAGCTCGGCGAGTATCGCACTCCGATTCATGCCCTCCGCCTCGAGCAACGCCGGCTGGCTGCGAAGGTGACTCTCGTTGGTCACGCCTCTTCGGCGCTCCACAGCATCCAGGTAGTCGATGGCCCCCCCGTTCTCGGCGTGGACCAGCGTGACCCCACCGCCTTGGGCCACCCGGCCCATCAACTCACAGAGCGCCGAGTCGTCGAGCATCAGCCCGCGCCGGGCGTACGCCAGCATCGCCTTGTAGGAGGTCACTCCGAGCTCGAAGCCGGCGTCCACGGTCTCGATCTCGTCCCCGGGGAGCAGGAGGATGTTCAGGAAGTAGTCGGCGGCCACTCCGTCTCCCTCCCGGGCGATCTCGGCCCGGGCCGCCTCGACCGCGCCGGCATCGGGCGTCCGCTGGGCGTAGACCCCGATGGTGGTGACCCCGCCTCTGACCGCGGAGCGGGCTGCCTTGTGCAAGTCGTGAAGGAGGGGCTCCGTGATGGCATGACCACCGAGCGAGATATGGAGATGGGGGTCGATCCCGCCGGGAAGCACCCAGGCGCCGGCTGCGTCGAGAACGGTGTCACCGGGCAAGGCGGTGCCAATCGACTCGATGCGATCGTCCCGAAAGGAGAGGTCACCTTCGACCACCCCGGAAGGGGTGACGATCCGACCATTACGAACGACACTCATCTCGAAGCCCCCGGCCCCCGCTTCCGGAGTCTTTCTTGGGTTTCTTCCGAAACCAGGGCGCCGAGCGACGGCCGCCAGGCCTGCTCGTCCCAGGAGATGGCCCCGATCCCGGTCAGGTGCCGCTTCATCGCCGCCAGAGCTTTCGAGTCCAGTCCGGCCATCTCGCGGCCCAACCTGCCCGCCGCCTCGCGCAGCTCCCCGGCCGGATGAACCGAGCGGACAAAGCCCAGCCCTGCTGCCTCCTGCGCCGTGAGCCGGCGACCGGTGAGCAGCAAGTCGGCTGCCATCGACTTTCCCAGGGCGCGCACCAGCCGATTGATGTCGGTCCGGGTGATGACCACCCCCAGCTGTGCCGCGGGTATCGAGAACCAGGCGTCGCTCGAGGCGATTCGAACATCGCACGCCGCGGCGATCTCGAGACCGGCGCCGACCGCCGCACCGGAGACCACCGCCAGCACCGGTTTGGGGCAGGTCTCGATGGCCCTCATCACCCCTTCGACACCGTCGAGGGCCGCCCGGAGACCGGTCTCGTCGGAGCCGACGAACTGGTCCAGATCTGCCCCCGCGCTGAAAACGCGATCGCCGCTCGAGTCGATGAGGACCACACGCACCGACTCATCAGAGGCGCATTCCGACATCAGCCTCGACATCTCCGCCCACATCGGTGCCGACCAGGCATGTTTCCGGTCGGGCCGGTCGATGGTTATCCACGCCAAAGGGCCGTCGTGAGCCAGGGTCAGGGCCGACACTCAGAAGACCCCCTTCGCTGCCCCGCCGTCGAGTTGGAGTGCCGAACCTGTCGCCATCGCCGCGCTCGAGCAGAGATAGGCGATCGCCGTCGCCACCTCCTCTGGCTTGGTGAGACGGCCCAACGGGACTGTCTCCCGAAGATAGGTGTCGAGGTACTCACTGTCGGTCTGACCGGCGGTGGTCGCCCAGACATGGATGGCTTCCAGCATCCGCTCGGTCGTCGTCAGCCCGGGATTGACGGCCATCACCCGAATCCCGTCCGGGCCCACCAGCTCACCGACCGATTTGGTCAGGTGGAGCAGGGCGGCGTTGAGTGCACCCAGGGCCTTGGTCGCCCCACCAATCGCCTCCTCTGGTGTCTCGGGCTGCGCCGGGTCGGCGGGGATGGGCACCGCCTCGACACCGAACTCGTCGGAGATCTCCTCGGCCAATGCCACGAGAGCCGGCTCTCGCCGGGCGATGATCGCCACGTTCACGCCTTCCGACGCCAGTCGACGCGCCACTTCCCGGCCGATCCCTCGACTAGCGCCTGTGATCGCCGTCTCTGCCCGTGGAGATCGAGGTTCATTCCGGTTTGCCGAAGTCCATGTGGTCGCCGTCCCTGAAGTTGATGCGAGGGGGTGAGAACGACTCGATGGTCACCACCGGCTGGTCGGAGACCACCCTCCCCCCGTGCTCCGAGTTGGCCGGCGCATGTATCACCTGACCGGGCCCCAGAACCCGGGTCTCCCCTTCGACCGTGAACTCGAGCAGGCCCTGGACGATGCAGATGATCTGCTCCTGGGGATGACGATGAAGCCCGAAGTTGGTGCCGGGGGCGATCTCGGCCCGGATCACCTGGAGATCGTCCCCGGTCACGCTCCAGACGATGTCGCCGGGGAACACCTCGGCTCCGGCCTGAGCATTCCAGTCTGTGAAGTGGGGCAATTCGTCGCTCCTTCAGGAGTAGTAGGCGTGGGGTGCCTTCGAGGTCTCATTCCATTGCTCGGCGTCGTGGGCGATGAGGATCGTGGCCCCGTCGCGGGTCTCCAACGCCTTCAAGCGTGCCAGCGATCGGACGGCGGCGAACTGATCGGTGGTGGTCGGCGGCGACGTCAGCCTATCGATCTGGTCGCGTCGGTACGCAGCGTCGCCGGTCAGGACGAATCGCCCCGAGGGCAGATCGACCACGAGAGACTGGTGTCCCGGCGTGTGACCGTCGGTGAGGACGACGTTCACCCCGGGAACGATCTCGGCATCCCCTTCGAGATAGCGATAGGAGACCTCGGCACGATCGAAATCACTCCGAATGAACCCGGCAGCGCCGAAGGTGTCCGGGAGCTGAGCCCACCTCCGCTCGGCCAGCTGGACATGGACGAGGGACTGGGGGAAGAACCGGATGCCGCCGGCGTGATCCATGTGCAAATGCGAGAGCACCACGTGGGCCACGTCCTCCGGCTCGATCCCGTTCTCCTTCAGCCGGCTCAGAGGGTGGTCGGCCGGGGTCATGTCGATGACGAACGCCTTGGCCAGGCTGCCCCAGGTCCCCACGGGATCATCGACCACTCGAGGATCACACCCCGTGTCGAAGAGGACCCACCCATCGTCGGTCTCGACGGCGTAGATCGGCAGAGGAACGGCCACCTCGGCGTCGGAGCCCCCGATGCGGGTCCGGCGCTCGGCCATCCGGCAGGTCCCGGTGGACAACACGAGGAGTCGATGGGCGGCCATCAGAGTCTCGGCATCTCAGCAGGTGGCACGGTCACCACGGTGCCGCGATGGCTCGTGGTGCGATTGACGTCGCCCTTCTCGTAGATGATCTCGCCGCCGGCCACGGTCAGCGAAGGCCAGCCCCGTATCCCCATCCCTTCGTAGGGGGTGTAGTCGGCGAAAGAATTCAGCATCTCGGGCCGGACGACCACTTCGTGGTCCAGATCGACCATCACCAGGTCGGCGTCGCTCCCCACGGCGACGACGCCCTTCCTCGGCGAGACCCCCATCAGCCTGGCGAAGCGCGCCGAGGTCAGCTCCACGACACGCTCGAGGGTGAGACGGCCACGATTGACGCCCTCGCTGAGGAGAACGGGGAGGATCATGGTCATCCCGGTGGTCAGCCCGGGACCGACTTCCCAGATGCTGCCCTGGCGCGAGGCCAGGTCGTAGTCGCAATGGTCGGAGCCCATCCAGTCGATGGTGCCGTCGGCCAATCCCATCCAGAGCAACTCCTGGTCGCGGCGGGTGCGCAACGGCGGGTTCACCTTGCCCTTGGTGCCCAGGTCCATCTCCATGTCCAGCACCAGGTATTGGGGGCAGGTCTCCATGTACAGATGAGGAAAGCGGACCCGAGCCTGGCGGATCAGCTCCGGCCCGCGCCCGACGCTGGTGTGGATCACGCCCAGCGGCGCCCCGGCCGTCTCGGCGAGGATGGCCGCCCGCACCATGGCCTCCTCCTCGGTGAAGTGGGGTCGATGCCTGCTCCACGTCGCCGTGTCCGTCGCCTCCGGCGCCTCGGCCATGGCCAGCTCCCGGTTGCGCAGGATGACGTCGACGTTCTCGGCATGGACCAGAGCCATCACCCCGGGCCGGCTCGCTATCTGCCGCAGACCTTCGAAGATCAACCCGTCGTCGAGCCCGTTGATCCCGTAGGCCGCCTCGGGGCCTTTCATCGCCATGTGGAACTTGTACGAGGTCAACCTCAGCTCGTCGACGGTGCGGGGGATCTCCTCGACCTGGGTCTGGTTGGTCATTAGACCGTGGAACCCGACGTCGATGAGGCTGCTGTCCTCGACGTCGCGGACATGGTCTCGATAGACGTCGAAGAAGGACCCGGGCGAGAGCAGGTAATGCCACATCGAAGTCACCCCGCCGGTCACCGCGGCGGCACTCTCGGTTCGGCAGGCCTCGGCGAAGCCGGGGACGATGCCCAGGTGGACGTGGGCGTCGATGACGCCGGGCAGCACCAAGCCTCCTCCGGCATCGATCACGGTCTCCGCCCCCGGCCGGTCGGTCGGCCGCAAAAGGGCCGTGACCACCCCATCCTCGGTCAGGATCGTGCAACGGCTGCGCCCATCGGGCCGGACCAAGGTCGCATCGGTGATGGCCAAGGAGGACACTCAGCCCTCGTAGGTCTTCTCGATGATCTTGACCTTCTCCCTGCCCGGCGGCGGATAGGTGCCGGCATCGACGATCTCGACCACCGCCAGGACCCGGCACATGTCGGATATGGCCTGCTCGAGGGAACGTCGCAGTGACTCGTCATCGGCAGGATCGGAGGCCACGCCCCGCTCCGCTCGCACCTTCAACGGGCCGGGGAAGCTGTACTCGGGTTGTTCCTTGATGATGCGGACGGCGCCGCTGGTGGCGGGGCGCATGCTCAGCACGATGTCCTGCAGGGCGCTCGGGTAGAAGTTGACCCCCTTGATTATCAGGAGATCGTCGGTTCGCCCGTAACACCGGATCTTCGGGCTGGTCCGACCGCATCGACACTCGACGTCGAGGACCTCGACCATGTCGGCATGACGGAACCTGAGGACGGGGGTCGCCTCCCGGTCCAGGTGGGTGTAGACGAGCTCGCCGCTCGCCCCGGGCTCGACGGCCACCGGATCGCCGTTCTCGTCGACCAGCTCCCAATAGACGAACTCGTGGGCCACGAAATGCATGCCGCTCCGGTCCTCGCACTCCGACCACAGCACCGGGGAGAGATCGGTCCCCCCCATGACCTCCCGCATCTCGGCGTCCCACAGCTCCTCGGCCTGCTCCCTGAACGCGGGTATGCCGCCGCCCGGCTCTCCCCCAACGTATATCAGCTCCACGGAGAGCTCGCTCGCCGGGTGTCCCAACACGTCCGGTGCTTGTTCCCCGAGGTACATGGCAAAGTTCGGGGTCGCCACCAGGCCGGTCGGCTCCAGATCCCGGATCGCGTTGAGGATCCAGGCCGAGCCCGGCTCGGCGCCGACGGGGATGCAGGCAGCGCCGAGGGCACCGATCCCCTGGACCAGGGGAAGCCCTCCGACCCACCCTCTTGACATCCCCATGGCTTGGAGGACCCGGTCCCCGGGGCGAAACCCCTGAGCCCAGAGGGTGCGGCGGGTTATCTCCGCCCAATTCGATCGGTCCCGGGCGGTGAGACCCACATAGGAGGGCCGGCCGGTGGTGCCGGTGGAGGCGTGGAACTGGACGACGTCTCCCGGATCGGCGGCGATGTGCTCGCCGAGTGGGGGGCGCCTCTCGGTAGACCGCCTGATGTCCTCTTTGGTGGTGAAGGGGACACCTGCCAGGTCTTCGATGTCCTCGACGGACTCACGGGAGAGGCCTGCCTCGCTCAGGTGTCGCCGGTAGTGATCGGAGCGGTCCCACAGATATGCCATCTGCTCGGCCAGCTTCTCCCTTTGGACAGTGCGAATCTCCTCGGAAGGAAGTCCCTCGATCGCCGCTGCGAGCTCGTCCACGTCTCCTGGCCCCTCAATCCGGGCGGGATGACGTGACGCGAAGAGAAGACGTTCTGGTGGAGCGCATCACTATGGCCTCGTCACTCGGGTCTCTCCGCCGACCATCACCATCTTGATCCGGCTCCGTTCCTGGAGGACCCTGATGTCGGCGAGCGGGTCGCCGTCGATGAGAAAGAGGTCGGCCACCTTCCCCACCTCCAGGGTCCCCAGGTCCTCGTCGATCCCGAAGAACTCGGCGTTGCCCTTCGTGGCGGTCACCAACGCCTCCATCGGGGTCAGCCCGTGGCGGGTCTGCACCTCCAGCTCGAAGGCCTCCTCTCCGTGGGGGTCGGCCGGAGTGCCCAGGAAGTCGGAACCGATGGCTCGAGAGACGCCCATCGACTTCGCCCGGGGCAGGGTGTCGGCGAAGGACTCGAGGGCGATCTTGCAGCGTTCGACGTAGACCGGGTTCAGGTTCAGGTCTTCGCCTCGTTCGGCGGCACGAGCGAGATAGCCGACGTTCGGGTTCCAGGTCACTTCGTTCTCGACCATCATCTCCAGCGTCTCGTCGTCCACCCAATAGCCATGTTCGATCGAATCGACTCCGGCCCGGATGGCCCGTTGCATCCCGACGCATGACCCGCCCAACAGGACATTGCTGTGGGCCGAGATCTTGGCGCCGACGTTGTGCGCGACATGGACGGCCGCGGCGATCTCCTCCTCGGTCCAGGCCGATTCCGCTCTGATGAAGCTCGGATCGATGCCCCCGGTGACACCGAGCTTGATGTCGGTGGCCCCGCCCCGGATCTGCTCTCGGGCCGCCTTCGTCACCTCGGCGACTCCGTCGGCAAGACGCACGAAGCCGGGTGGCTCGGGTCCCTGCATCCAATCCAACCGGATGAAGGGGAGGTCGGGAATGCCACCGGTCTCGGCGATGAACCGCCCTACTGCCCTCATCCGGGGACCGTTGATCGTTCCCTCCTCCACCGCCCGCTTCAGCTCCAGCGCATGGTCGCTCCCGCAGTCCCGGATGAGGGTGTAACCGGCGCCCAGGATCTCCTGGATCTCGATGGCGGACCGGATGGCATGGAGCTTTGGCGACTCCATCGCCCACACGCCGAAGTCGTAACCCTTGATCCCGAAGAGGTGGAGGTGGGCATCCATCAGCCCCGGCAGGAGGGTGAGCCCTGCTGCCTCGATGACCTCGGCATCCCCGGGGACCTCGAGGTCCGACCCGATCGCCGAGATCCTCTCGTCGTCGATCACCAAGTCGATCGACTCCTGCGGCTCGGAGCCGGTGCCGTCGACGAGGGTGGCCCCCTTGATCGCTGTGATGCTCAGGGTGTCACCTCCACCGGCCGGCGTGCCGGTGCCAGCTCCTCGATGCCACGCTCGATGTCGCCGAAGACCGTGATGATCGGATGATTCACGCCGGCGTCGACGTAGCGCTGCAGACCCTCCCGACAGTCGTCGGGCGTGCCGTTGATCGTGATCTCGTCGATCAACTCGTCGCCAACGAGGGGTTTCCCGGCCTCTCCGCCCCCTTTGTCCACCGCGGCCGCCAGCTGCCTCCAACCCTCGCCTTCTTCGCCCCACAGGGAGGTTCGCTTGGCAATGTCCGGAAGACGGGCGAGATACACCGCAAGGAGCGGGCGCAGATACTCGCGCGCCGCCTCCTTCGAGTCGTCGACGGCGGCGACCACCATCATCCCGACCTCGATGTCGTCCATCGAGCGGTCGGCCCGCTCGGCGCCTGCCTGTAGGTACTCGATGGCCCATCGGGCATAGTCGGGGCTCAGGAACGCATTGAGGGCGGCGCCTTCTGCGATCTCTCCGGTGAGCTCGCAGGCGAGCGGCCCGGTCGGTCCGAGCCACACCGGCAGGTCGCGGCGCACGGGTTCGAAGTCGAGCTCGGCGTCCTCCAGCCGCACGATCTCGCCGCTGTAGCTCACGTGCCCGCCCGAGGCGCCCCAGACCGCCCGGCAGGCCTCGACGTACTCACGGAGCGCAACGAGGGGTTTTCTGAAGTCGATTCCCTGGGCTTTGATCAGAACCCGGGACCCGGCGCCGATCCCCGCCACGATTCGGCCCTCGGACAGCTCGTCGAGGGCGGCGAACGTGGTCGCCATGAGAAGCGGGCTCCGCGTGAATATGGGGACCACGCAGGGGCCGATGATCAGACGTGTCGTGAGCGCGGCAGCGGCGGCACAGGCCGTGACCGCGTCTCGCGAGAAGTTGTGCTCGGCGTACCAAATCGAGTCGTACCCGAGTGCTTCGACCCGCTGGGTGAGGCGCATCGTCTCGGGGAGAGACGTCGTCTGGAGCAGGCCGATTCCGGTTTTCATCGTCTCATGTCCTTCTCTTCGTGCAGTTCATCCGACGTACGGGCGCAGGACCCGGCGTTCCAACCTTCGGAACAGCGCACCGAACAGCAGTCCGAGCAGCCCGACGATCAGGATCGATCCGTACATCTGGGCGGGGAACAGGCTGCGACGCATGAACAACATGAACCAGCCGATGCCGTCGGTGGTCAGGATGAGCTCCGACGCCACCATCAACACCAATCCGACTCCAACCGCCTGGCGGGCCCCGGCGACGATCTGGGGCAGTGCCAGCCCGAGAACGGCCTTTCTCAACACGAGCTGAGACGGTCCCCCGAATGAGCGGACGACATCGGGGAGCAGGGCCTGTTTGGCGGTTCGCACTCCGAAGATCGTGTTGATGGCGACGAATATGAAGCAGGCCCAGGCGATGACGATGATCCTCGAGACATCGCCGATTCCAACCACGAGCACCAAGACCGGAAGGAACAGGATCACCGGTATCGGGCGCAGGAACTCGACGATCGCCGCCGCTATCGATCCGGGCCGGTCCCACCACTCGACGGTGATCCCGAAGAGCACACCCGCCGTCACCCCCAGCGACCACCCGATCACCGCCCGGTAGACGCTCTTACCTATGTGGAACAGGAGGCCTTCGCCTGATCGATATGGCGGGTCGGTGAACGATCGAATGGTGTCGGCAAAGATCCGACTGGGAGGAGGGAAAAGGAACTGGTCGACGAGGCCGGCGCGGCTGATCAACTCCCATATCACGAGGATCGAGACGAGGACCACCCCTGTCTTGAGCCCTCGGCCCCTGGCACCGGTCTGGTTCATTGGCTCTCCGCGATCTCGGCCTGGAGAAGGGACCACACCAGCCGGTAGTTCTCCCGAAAGCTCTCGGATCCGACGAACTTCTCGAAGTCGGGGGGGCGTGGTGGTTGCTCGAAGTCGGCGAGGATCCTCGTCGGGCGCAGGCTCAGCACGATCGTGCGGTCTCCCAGGTACAACGACTCCTCGATGTCATGGGTGACGAACAAGACCGTCCGCTGAATGTGCTCGAGGATCGTCCGCAACTCTTCCTGGAGCACGCGTCGGATCTGGGCATCGAGGGATCCGAAGGGCTCGTCCATGAGCAGCACGTCGGGCTCGAAGGCGAGGACCCTCGCCAACTGGACGCGCTGTTGCATGCCACCTGACAGCTCTCTCGGATAGGCATCCTCGAAACCCGACAGCCCGACCATGGAGAGATACTTATGGGCGGCCTCGGTTCGTGCTGGTTTCGGCGTGGAGCCTTCGATCTCCAACCCGAACTCCACGTTCCGGAGGACTGTCCGCCATGGCGCCAGAGCGTTTGAGTAGTCCTGGAAGACGAAGCCGACGCGAGGCTTGGGAGCCGAGGGCTCGAACTCGATGGTCCCGTCGGTGACCGGTGTCAGGCCGCTGATCAACTTCAGGATCGTGGACTTTCCGCATCCCGAGGGCCCCACCACGGTGACCACCTCTCCGGGGTTGACCGACAAGTCGAAGTCTTTCAATATCGTCAACCTGTCCTGTGTCCTCCGGCGCTCGAAGACCTTCGTGATCCCGTGCAGATGAATCGCCGGACTGCGGCCGGATCGGGAGGTCACTGTCTCACCGCCGATTCGGACCACCAGGGGAACAGGCGTTTCTGTGCCGCCTCGAGGACGCTGAATGTGACGTAGCCCAGGATCGAGATCACGACGATGGCGGCATACATCCGACCGAATTGTGCGCTTCCCTGATTCCGCAGGATGTAGAAACCGAGCCCGGACAGGCCGATGACCATGTCGGCGACAACGATGACGATCAGCGCCACCGACACGTTCTGACGCAGGCTCGATAGGAAGTAGGGCAGGAGCGAAGGGATGCCAACCGCGCGCAAGATCTTCACCTCACCGGCGCCAAAGGTGCGCGCCGCGTCCTGAAGGGTCTTGGGTATCTGTCTGACTCCGGCGATGACGTTGATGACGGCCAGGTTGAAGCAGCCCCAGGCCACGGCGAACACTCCCACCAGGATCGAGTCGGCGAACCATACGATCGCCAGGGGAACGATCGCGACGGCCGGGATGGCTCGGAAGAAGTCGATCGTCCCGCTCGCCCATGAATCGGCGAACGCGAAGCGCCCGACGACCATGCCCACCAGCGCTGCGCCCAGGAAGCCCAGCGTGTAGCCAACCAGGGCGGTACGCAGGCTGGACAGAGTTGAGCCGGTCAGGTCCGACCAGTCCTCGGCGCCTGCCCGGAAAACCTCGTCGGGTGGAGGCATGTACTCGGACCGGACCAACCCGGCGGCCGTCGCCCCGTACCAGATCAGCGTCAGCACCGCGACCGCGGTGAGACCACGGAACAGCAAGCGACTCTTCACCCGGCCAACTGCATCGGACTCGATCGTAACCCTACGGGAGCGCAGCGGGGTCCCATGGGAAGGTTCGCCCGGGCTCGATCATCTCCTCTTCGGTGAAGGGCAGATCGGATACGAACGAAGAGAGATCGAGGCCCTCATCCAAGAGATCGGCGTTCACCATGAAGTCGGCCACGAGCTGCAACTGGTCCTCGATGTCCTCGGGCCAGGTCAAGAACAGGTGGGGAGGATTCGCCTTCTGCGCCTCGGCCGGCACCCCGGTTGGTTCCACGGAGAGCTCCAGCGCCTCGGCCGGATTGTCCACAATCCACTGATGGGCGTCACGTATCGCGAAGGCCCAAGCCCTGATCGTATTGGGGTTGGCCGCGACGAACTCAGGAGTGGTCGCCACGGGGAACAGCGCTGCCCCTCGGTCGCCCATCATCTCCGGGATGTCGTTGGAGCCTCCAAGGAAAGGGTCACCGATCGAGCGGAAGCCGTTCCCTGACGTCTCGCCATAGGGAATGATCGCTCCGACGAAGGGGTAGATCATGTAGCCGACGTCTATCTCCCCTGCCTCGAGCAATGCGGGGTGATCCGCCCAAAAGGCCTCGATGAGCTCCACGCTCTCGGGATCGACGCCCACTTGCTCGAGAATCGACACCATGAATGCCTCCTCGTTCGACCCCCGTGCCACCATGGCGATCCGGGCACCTTCGAGGTCGGCCACTGTCTGGATCGGCGAGTCCTCGGTGACGATCAGACGATGGGTCCCATAGTCGACGCCATCGGCGCGGGCCTGATTGGCGTGGAACGTTATGAACTTGAGCTGCTGGCCCCTCTCGGCGAGCGAGAAAGCCAGCGGCCAGCTGGTGTAACCCAGGTCCGCCTCTCCCGAAAGCGCCGCCTCGGTGGAGCGGCCGGCTCCGCCCTCGAACTCGAGTATCTCGGGCTCGAGGCCGTAGTCGGCAAAGAAGCCCTGCTCCTGGGCCACGAACACGGGAAGGTACTGGGGGATCGCCGCCGGCATGACCGTGATGTTGGGTTTCTCGGGCGCGGCCTCTGTGGCCGCGGTGGTGGTCGCCCCGTCGTCACCCCCTCCGGATGCGGTGGTGGTGGCTCCTTCCCCACCTCCTCCGGATGCGGTGGTCGTCGCTCCCCCATCGTCACCGGCGCCGTCGTCGGCGCAGGCCCCCAGGACGAGGGTGACTCCGAGGAGTACCGCGAAAAGCCCCTTCAGTCGTGCCTTGGCCATCCTTCCTCCTCTCTGCACCCCTGCCAGGTGCCTTCGCCCATCACACCCGGCGTCCCACTGGATCTGGCCCTCCGACGAGCCGCTCGTCCCAGTGCCGGGTAACCTAGTGTTCATCAGGTGAACACTCTGTTCGTTCTCCGACCTACTCTAGGCGGGGACGATTGAAGCCGTCAAAGGGTTGGCTATGGCTGAGCTGGTCAGATCGCTTACAAGAGGGATTGCTGCCCTCCAGTCCTTCGACGCCGCGACGCCTCGCCAAACCCTGTCGGAAGTGGCACGGAACATCGGGCTCTCGCGAGCAACGGCCCGACGCATGCTCATCACGCTTGCCGAGCTCGGCTTTGTCAGCGAGGCCGACGGCGTCTACGAGCTGACCCCGAAGGTGCTCGAGCTCGGATTCGCCTATCTCTCCAGCCTGACCCTCACCGAGGTCGCCACCCCGCATCTGGAGGCCCTGAGCGCCGATGTCGGTGAGTCCAGCTCGGTTTCGGTGCTGGACGACACCGAGATCGTGTACGTGGCCCGGGTACCCGTGCGACGGATAATGACCGCGTCCATCGGTTTGGGCTCACGTTTCCCCGCCTTCCAGACCTCCATGGGCCGGGTCCTGTTGGCCGATCTCGACGACCGCGAGGCCGGCAGGATCTACAAGAAGTCGGATAGGTCGCTGGTCACCGAGTACACCGTCAAGTCGGAACAGGAGCTCAAGGCCCATCTGGCCGAGATCCGAGAATCAGGATGGGCTCTCGTCGATCAAGAGGTTGTGATCGGAGTTCGTTCGATTGCGGCTCCCCTCAGGAATGGCTCCGGCAAGACCGTGGCCGCGATGAACATCTCGACCCAGCCACACACCACTTCGATGGAAGAGCTCCACGGCGTGCTGCTCCCCAAACTCCTGGCGACTGCGGCCAAGATCAGTGCCTCCCTCGTCGCGCATGACGCCCGGGACCTGATCCCATGATCGATTCGCCGACTAGGCGCGGGTCGAGACGTCCTTGATGTCCACGGTCGAAGACGGATCTCGAAGAGCTGGAGTCTCATGGCGGTAGATGCCGGCCGGCACATTTGGGACGCCGAAGCCGAGACCCAAGAAGAATCGGAACGGCGGTCGACTTCGTCGTCGCTGCTTCGCCGCCAACTGTCCGGCCTGGTCGAAAGGTCTCCGTTCTACCGGGCGAAGCTTGGTGAAGCCGGGGTCTCGGTCGAGTCGATACGGGACGTGGAGGACCTCGCCGCCCTGCCTTTCACCACCAAGGACGAGCTCTCCCGGGCTCAGCTCGACGACCCGCCGTTCGGCGATCATCTCGCGGTTCCCTTGCGCGACGTGCGCCGGGTCTATCAGACGTCCGGCTCATCGGGGGTCCCGACACTCATCGCGGTGTCGAGCGTCGACATCAAGGTTTGGAAGGCGATTGGGGCTCGCGCCTACTTCGCCGCCGGGATTCGACCTGCTTCCTCGGTCCTCATCACGTTCGGGGCCGGGCCCTACGTGGCGGGCCACACCCACGGCATGTTGGACATGATGGGGTGTCGGACAGTGCCAATCGCTCCTGGTGACACCCGAGGGTCGTTGCATACCCTCGAGCTGGGAATCGTCGACAGCTACATCGGAACCCCTTCGTTTGCTCTTCACCTGGCCAACGGCTGCGAGCGGGCCGGGATCGATGGCTCGTCCCTGGGGCTCCGCACGATCGTCACGGCAGGAGAGCCCGGGGGCGGGCTCAGCGGCATTCGCGGTCGAATCGAGTCGGTGTTCGGCGCTCGGGTGAGTGAGGTGATGGGGCTCGGCGACATCTCTCCTTCCCTCTTCGGAGAGTGCACCGCACAGAACGGCATGCACTTCTGCGGTCAGGGTTATGTGTGGCCCGAGTTGGTCGACCAGGACAGCGGCGACCCGGTCGAGATCGAGGCAGGTGCATTTGGCGAACTCGTCTACACCAGCCTCGTCCGAGAGGCGATGCCACTGGTCCGATTCAGGAGCGGGGATCTCGCTCGCATCACCGGGACTACATGTCGGTGCGGACGCACGGCTTTCAAACTGCGTTGCGTCGGGCGCACAGACGACATGTTCATCGTGAAAGGGGTGAATGTGTATCCATCGGCGATTGCCAGTGTGGCGGCCGAGTTTCATCCCACGTTGACCGGCCGGGCACGGGCAGTCATCCCGGAAGGCTCCGGGGTCTCGGTTCAAGCGCCCGTCATCGTCGAAGTCGAGACGTCTTCCGGCGCATCGGTTCCAGAGCAGATGAACGAGAGAGTCGAGGCCGCGATTCGAGCGAAGCTCCGGTTCTCGGCCGAAGTCCGCTTCGTGACCGAGAGAGTCTTTGGCGACCCCGGGTACAAGACACCCCCGATCCTGCGAAGCGCGAGCGCCGGGGTGGGGAACCAGTCGGATGACGAGAGCTCACGTCCATTGCCCACATCAGAGCCCACAGGTTCTGCGACTAGCTGACGTTCTTCGCCTTCACGGGAACGCTCGCCTCGACCCGACCGCTGTCCCGATCGGCGGCCTGCTCGGCCGATCGGCGGCCCTGGTCGAAGGTGGAAAGGGCGGATTTGAGATCCACTGCCGACTCCGCAGCAGCCGTGCTCGGGGAGTCGTCCGCGATCACCACGTAAGTCTCCCCCGGCATCCGCACCCGAAGCGCGGTGGCGGTGCCATGCGGTTCTCGCTCGACAGTCCATGGCTTCTCGACCCGACCGTTGCCTCCGTTGGAAGTCGGCTGTGTATCCGGGCGATGAGATTCTCGCATCAGCGGGGTGAAGACCTCCTCCAGAAACGCCTCGCTGTCACTCCACGCAGACTCGGACCGGCCCCTGGCACGACCGACCCGTGCCCGATAGTCGAGCTCATGCGGGATGAAATCGACCGGTGTCGCCGCTCCGAGGCCCTGCTCCGTGAGGTCGACGAGCTCATCTGGTTGCTGCCGCGCACCGCTTTGGACCGTTGCCACCAGGTGGGTGGGGACAGTCACCCGAGCCGTGGCCCCGGCGACCGAGGGAACCAGTCGCACGGCCAGACCGTGACGAGCCGCCACCCGGGCCATGGATCCGATGCCGAGGGCCAACTCCGGATCTTCGAGCATGCGGTTGATCACGCCGATCCCATCCTGGGAGAACCCGACGCCTCGGCCGGAGACCGAGATGAGATAGCTCTCCCCGTCGAACGACCCGGTGACACGGACCTTCTCTTCAGACGTCGAGAGTGCGATGGCATCGCTGACCAATTCGGAGATCAGCCCAGTCAATCCGCCGATCGCTTCGGTGGAGAACACTGCAGGCTCCAGGGCCGTCACCTCGACACGGCGGTGGTCGGCGTTGGCCAGCGCAACCTCGATCAATTCGACGACGTCCATTCGCCTGAACCCTACTTGTGGCCCATCCACCCAACCAAGGACCGCCGGTTGTGGAGCTACCAGGCTGGAGGGCCTCGCGGCGATATGGTGTTCACATGTCGAGGCGCCTCAGACTCTTTCGGAGGACGAGGATCAGAGCTCGGGTCCGCGAGCAATCAGACCCGAGGACCTTTGCCATCCGGCACCGTTTCGTGCTCGTCCTGCTCTGGGCAC
>JBOGET010000057.1:0-20295 GCA_050741975.1 Acidimicrobiia bacterium | reverse complement strand
GTCTGTTGCACCTCGATGAGGGACAGGGTCACCGGCACCAGATCGCGGACATCGTCGACCGTGTCCGCCCAGCCGTCTATCCAGGTCTGGTAGCCCCCGATCGCGCAGAACCTGACTCCTTCGTGGTCCTGGCAGACCCGGGGTTGACCGGCATCCCAATCCTGGACTGCGGCGACCACCTCATCTCCGGCCACCTCGAGGTTGGAGAGGAGCCCGACCGCGGCCACAAACACTGCCGTGCTCGCCATCAGCCACCGCCATCTCCGGGCGGCGAGCGAGACGGCGATGCCGATCAGTCCGACGACATGGAGCAAGTGGATCAGAGGCAGTCGCGGCTCGCCTTGGACCCAAGTCGTATAGGGCATTCGCCAGGGCAGGAAGGGCGAGGCGGCGGGTATCTCCCTTGGCCCGAAGGCCAAGTTCTCCGCCAGGAACAGCCCGGCGACAACGACCAGGGCCAGGGGAGCCACCAGGGGATTGGGCGCCCAACGTCCGAGGATCACGCCCCCGACGTGTCCCATGGCCACGACCAGGGGACCAGCCGCCAGCTCGGCCAGGTTCCAGGAACCCGCCGGATCGTCGGACAGGGCCAGGACGACGCCGAAGCCGGTCACCAGGAAGGAAAGCAGAAGCGGGGCCCAGGCCGCGGGCCGCCAAACCGAGCATTCGCCGGTCGCGCTCGATCGGAGGCACTATGGCCAGCTCTCCAACCCGAGACCATCGGTCCCGACTCGCCGAATGATGGGCCAGGAGCAGGGCGACGGCGGCGATGGGAAGGCATGCCCCGGCGATGGCCACCGACCTCCAATCGAGCGTGTCCGGCACCGACTGGAAGACGAGCCAGATCAGCGCCCACGAGGCGCAAGTGGCCAGCCAGAGGAAGGGAGTGGTGAGCAGCCGCCGACCCTCGAACCGGGCCAACTGACCGGTCACACGAAGGGGGTCGGTGCTGGTCCCCCGTTCGAGGGTGATGATCACGCCGCCTCGTCTTCGAGGGCGGCGGCGCCGACCAGGAGCAGGTATCCGTCCTCGATGGCGGGATCGATCGGGGTCGAGCCGGGGGGTGGCTCACCCACCCCGCGAAACGCCCCCTCGGCGGTCCGCCAGAAGATGTGAGCACCGGCCGGTCTCTCCGGCGAGAGCCAGACCTTGCCCGCGGCCAGCCCTGCCAGCTCCCGCGGCGTGCCGTCGAAGCGGATCCGCCCCACGTCCATCACCATCACCCGGTCGCAGATGGCGGCCACGTCCTCGGTCTGGTGACTGGAGAGGAGGACGGTCCGCTCCTGGGCCAGGTCCGAGATCAGCTCTCGGAAGCGGAACCGCTGCTCGGGGTCGAGGCCCGCCGTGGGCTCGTCGAGCACCAACAGTGCCGGCGAGCCGATCAACGCCTGGGCTAGGGCCAGCCTCCTTCTCATCCCCCCGGACAGCTTGCGGATCTTGGTCTTCGACTTCTCCTCGAGACCGGTCTGGGCGATGACCCGACCCACCTCCTCGTGACGGGCCGTGGGGTCGACATGCTCTTTGAGGATGGCGAGGTAGTCGAGGAAGTCGAAGCAGGTGAATGATTGATAGAAGCCGGGCTCCTGGGGCATGTATCCGAGCCGACGTCGGATCTCGGTCCGCTCGGAGGGTCGGTCGGGGTCGAACCCCAGGACGTCGATCTTCCCCGAGTCGGGGGCCAGCACCGTGGCGAGACATCGGAGCAGGGTGGTCTTCCCCGCCCCGTTGGGACCGAGCAGACCGGTGATCCCGTCGCCCAATTCGAACCCCACCCCGTCGAGGGCTCGGACCGATCCATATCGCTGCTGTAAATCCGTCACCCGGACAGTCGTCATCAGGCACCTCCACGCCGATAGCGGTCGATACGGCGCGCCAGCACCCAGCCTGCCGCCGCCGCAGTCAAGGAGAACATCACCTGGAAGACGGGAGCGAAGGCGGCTTCCTGTCGTCCATGTGTCTGCACCGCCACCACGAGCAGGAATCCGACCCAGGTGACCGCAGACGCCGACGCGGCCATCCAGAGGGTGACATGGGTGCCCAACGCCAGGGTCATGGCGGTGAGAGCGAGAGCGGGCAGCAGCCAGACACCGGTGGCGGCGGGGGAGTCGGTTGCCAGATCAACGCCGAGGGAGAGGACCACGGCCGAAGAGGTGACGGCCACGCTGCGCAGGAGCAGGAGCCGAACCGGGTCGAACGGCGCAGATACGGTCATCTCGTGACTCGGGTCGACGATCTGCCCGTAGGCGACGGCAACGCCGGCCACCGGGATCAGAGGGGCGATCATCAGGAACAGGTCCCAGCTCTGGGAGCCGGCCCGGGACGCCGCTGCCGAGAACAGCAGCACCCCGGCCACGGCCAAGAGCCACGAGATGCGAAGCGACGGTGTGATTGCGAGGAGCCGGGCGATGTGCGAAGGCACGCCCAATCTGGTCAAGCCCCTCTCGACCCAGCTCGGAGGTCCGGGCAGCACCCGGCCGGCCACTCCGCTCCAGGATCGCTGCAACCCGTGGGGGTCCACGGTCAGAAACTCCCGACATTCGGCGCACTCGGTGAGATGTGCCTCCAGTGACGCCGAGGTCACCCGGTCGGCGGCGCCGGCCTGATAGCGGCGCACTGCCATTTCGTCGACATGCCAGCTCATGCCAGTTGCTCCCTCATGATTTGCTTCGCTCTCATCAGACGGGTCTTCACCGTGCCGGTGGGGATGCCGAGGAGACGGGCCGCCTCCTTGGTGCTCAAACCGTCCAGGATCCGCGCCTGGACGACTGCCATCAGCTCCGGTGACAGGCGATCCATGGCGTCACCGAGGTCGCCGAAGGCGATGCCGGTGAGCACCGCCTCCTCGGCCGACTCCACTGCTCTTGCTCGCTCCAGAGTGGGGAGACGATTGCGCCGGACCCGATCGATCAGCTTGCGGATGGCTATGCCCCAGATCCAGGCGCCGACCGCACCGTCTCCCCGGTAGTCGCCGGCCCTGCGCCACACTGCGACAAAGGTGTCTTGCACCGCTTCCTCCACCAGAGCCGGGTCGCTCGAGCGGTGGGAGAGACGCGCTGCCAGCCAGGGAGCGTGTCGCTCGTGCAGGGTGCGCAAGGCGTCTATCCGGCCCTCGGCGATGGCTGCGAGCAGCTCGGCGTCGGTCATCACCCCCATTGTCGTGCCCGCCGGCCCGGTCGGTTCAGGGAATCTGGCTCCCCGCGAATCGGCGCTCCAGGTGCTCGGCCCAGGTGACCTTGCCCACGGCCCGGTCCGGGTTGGTGTGGACACCGGCTCGGAAGGCTCGAGCCACCGGCCCGAACCGGGGAATCTCGATCAGGGGACGCCTCCTCCGGCCGGCAATCATGTAGCTGCGAGCCAGTTGGGCGATGCCGAGCACCTCGGGGCCGCCGAGGTCGGGCGCCCGTCCCTGGGGCCGGGTCTCGACCAATGTCGCCAACTCCCCAGCGACCTCATGGATGTCGACTGGCTGGTACACATAGCCCTTGGGGACCCGGGCGATCGGGGAATGGGTCATCCGATCCACGCGATGGACCAGGAAATCGTGGAACTGGGTCGCCCTGAGGATGGTGTGGAGACCACCGGCGCCTTCGATCAGTCTCTCGGCGGCCAGCTTGCTGCGGTAGTAGGGCAAAGGGTGACGGTCGACCCCGACGATGGACAGGTAGATCAGATGACGATCGCCGACCTGCTCGAGGAGTCTCTCGGTCCCGCCGACATCGACTTCCCTGGCACGGTTCGGATCGGAGGCGAGATGTACCACCGCGTCTGCACCTGTCATCGCCTCTGCGATTCCCTCTCCGGTGGTCAGGTCGATGCGGGCGCCGTTCACTCCGGGCCCGGGCTGGGGTGACACCGATCGACTGGCGATCGTCACCCGGTTACCTCTCTCGAGGAGAAGCCGGGTCATGATCCTGCCCATCGGACCGGTCCCACCGATGATGGTCACGTTCACCGGAGGGAGAATAAGTCCGGCGGGTCCCGGTCAGGCAGCGCGCATGTCCTCGACCGATCCCAGGTCGGCGGCGAGCCGGACCAGGGCCTCGGCGACGAGCTCCCGAACCTCGTGCTCGGGCAGTCCGGTCACGTTGGAGATGGTGACGAATGCGGCAGGCGCCCCTTCGGCCAGACCGAAACGGAGCTCGAGGGCGCGTCGATGAAGCTCGGGCAGACGGTCGAGGCTCTTTCTGAGCGCCTCTTCCACCATCCGCTGCTCGGTCTGGGTCTCGGGGTCGAGGGCCTCGGTGTCGGCGATGAAGTCGCCGAGGAGGGCCCCGTCCTCGCCAACCGGGGTCTCCAGGGCGACGGTGGTGGTCACCGACATAGCCTTCTCCACCTCGCGGTTGGCGATCCCGGTCGCCTCGGCGATCTCCTCGGCGGTGGCGGGACGCCCCAGCCTGGTTCGAAGCTCCTCGGCTGCGGAACGCACCAAGGGAAGGATGTCGAACAACGCCGCCGGGATCCTGATCGGGTCGCTGTGGTCGGCGCGGGCGCGCTGCAGCGCCTGGCGGATCCACCAGGTGGCGTAGGTGGAGAACTTGAACCCCTTGCGCCAGTCGAACTTCTCGACGGCCCGGATCAGACCGAGATTCCCCTCCTGGATCAGATCCAGCATGTCGACCTTGGCTCCGGCGTAGAGACGGGCGTTGGACACCACCAGACGGAGGTTGGCCTCGACGAACTGTTGCCGGGCCCGGACCCCGTCGATCACGGCCCGTTCGAGGCGCGCCCTTTCGGCCGGGGCGTCGACTCCGCCCTCGAGACGACGACGCGCCTCTTCGCCCGCCTCCATGGCCTGGGCGAGCCGCACCTCGTCCTCTGCCGTGAGCAGTTCACGGTCTCCGATCCGCGCCAGGTACTGGCTGAGCGAGTCGGTGGTCAGATGACCGGTTTCGTCCACGAGCAGTTGGCCCCGTGGGGTTCGCTGGTTTCGCTGATCGTTCACAACTAGCCGAACACTCGTTCGCAGCCGTACATTCCGGCGAAACAATGATCTATAACGTCGCTCCATGACCGGGTTCTGCCCTGGCTGCCATGCCGAGCTCGACGTGAGTGAGGGCCCGACCCATCGCTACATCGGGGCCTCACCGGCGTGCCGGGACGTCTACACCCGTCTCCTCGGCGGGGATCCTCCGATGTCCGGGGCAAGTCTCGGACCGCTCCTGGTCGATGCCTATCCCGCCCAGCACCCCGGTGACGACTCGCCTCAGGCCACGCAATCGGCGGCGGTTCACCTGTTGGTGTTGGAGGCGGTCTTCGGCGACGCGATGACCTTGGACTCCGGGTGGCCGAAGTAGAGCTTGGCCGCGAACAAGGCGGTTACCCGAAGCTCGACCCGGCGCCGGCGTCGTGGGATCTCACCATCGCCGATGCAGCCCGACAGGAAACCGAGCAGGAGCGAGGAACGGTCGGGGATCGATACGTCAGATCGCTGTAGGAGGCGTGGAAGGATCTGCACCGGTCACAGATCGAGGAGAGGCACCGAGAGGCATCCCGGCGCCTCGATCAATGATCGATGCCCGGGGGGCGACGCTCCTTCTTCACCTGACCCCGTGCCTTCTTCTCTGCGAGACGTCTCTCCCTGGCCTGTCTAGACGGCTTGGTCTTCTTCCTCGGCTTCCGCTCGACCAGGGCCAGCTCGAGCCTCTCGGTCAGCCTCTCTCTCGCGATCTCCCGGTTGCGCCATTGCGATCGGGTGTCCGATGCGGTGACCTCGACGATCGGGCCCAGACGTCCTGACAGCCTGTCCCGTATCTCGTCGGGGAGCGACGATGCATTGACATCGAAGCGCAACGTGACCGCCGTCTCGGCTCGGTTGGCGTGTTGACCGCCGGGCCCGCCTGAGGTCTCGAAACGCTGCTCGATCTCGGATTCCGGGATCAGCCAGTGGCCGACGGTGATCCCCTCGCCGGTCACACCTCTTCGTAGTACTCGGTGCCGAGATGGGTGATCAGCTCTTCGCCCATCATATGACGCAGGTTGTTCTTCAGCTTGGTGAGCTGGATGAACAGGTCGTTCTCGGCATACAGCCCGGGAGCCGCCTGCGGGCTCTTGAAGTAGAAGGAGAGCCACTCCTGGACGCCGGTCCGTCCGGCGCGGGCGGCGAGATCCATGAACAAGGCGAGATCGAGGACGATGGGGGCGGCCAGGATCGAGTCCTTGCACAAGAAGTCGATCTTGATCTGCATCGGGTAGCCCAGCCACCCGAAGATGTCGATGTTGTCCCAGCCTTCCTTGTCGTCGCCACGGGGCGGGTAGTAGTTGATCCTGACCTTGTGATACAGATCGCCGTAGAGCTCGGGGTAGACATCGGGCTGGAGGATCTGCTCGAGCACGCCCAGCTTGGAGACCTCCTTCGACCTGAAGCTGTCCGGGTCGTCGAGCACCTCTCCGTCACGGTTGCCCAGGATGTTGGTGGAGAACCAGCCCTTCACCCCGAGCATCCTGGCCTTGAGACCGGGAGCCACCATCGTCTTCATCAGGGTCTGCCCGGTCTTGAAGTCCTTGCCGCATATCGGCACCCCCTCCTGGGTGGCCAACTCGAGCATGGCCGGAATGTCGACGGTCAGGTTGGGGGCGCCATTGGCGAAGGGGACCTTCATCTTCAAGGCTGCGTAGGCGTAGATCTGGGAAGGTGTGATCGCCGGGTCGTTGTCCTTCAAGCCCTGCTCGAAGGTCTGGAGGTCGGCATGGACCTCGCTCGGCTCCTCGTAGGCCTCGGTCGACCCACACCAGACCATGACGAGACGGTCGACACCCTTCTCTCCCCGGAAACGGTCGATGTCCTCCATCAGTTTCTCGGCCAGGTCCATGTGGGTCGCCTCCTCCTTGACCTGGTCGACACTGTCGAGGTTCTTCACCCAGCGGTGCGAGAAGACGGCGGGGTACGGCCTGACCGCTCGTAGCTCGTCCCCGATCCCCTCGATGTGCCTCGAGTCGAGGACGCCGGCCTTCATCGCCGCTGTGTAGGCGTCGTCGGAGTAGGGATCCCATCCCCCGAACTCGAGGTCATCGAGCTCGGCCAGCGGGGCAAAGTCCTTGATCAGCGGATTGCGGCTCTCAGTCCTCTTGCCGAGACGGATGTGCGACATCTGGGTCAACGATCCATAGGGATGGGCGTAGCCCTTGCGGGCGGCAAGGACGCCGGCGATGAACGTGGTGGAGACGGCGCCCATCCCCGGGGTGAGGACCCCGAGCTTCCCCGTGGCGGGAGAGGGCGGCTTTTGTTCGGGCATGAGACCTCCTCCGGTCAACGATAGGGGAGCGGGCTGGGGGACAGGAACCGCGTCGTAGGCTTGGCATCATGGATCGCGCCCCGGATTCGATCGGTCCCACGGTCGACGTGGCACTACTGGCCGATGCGGTCCAGGCGGTGAGGGGCAAGCTCTTCATCCTTGGCGGCGGCTGGGACACACTCTGGGTCAGGTCCTTCCCGGCCAGGCATCCGAGCATGGCCATCGGCCTCAGGCTCCGGGTCCCTTCGTCCTGGGGTGCAGAGATGCTGAAGCTCTCCGTCGAATTACAGGACGCCGACGGGGCGCCATTGCTGGCCCAGCCTCTCTCCCACCAGGTGAAGCTGCCGGCGCACCCGCAACCGCCATCGGCCACCGACTTCGGGGTGATCCGGTCCTTCACCTTCAACAATCTGCTCTTCAATGCCGAGGGCTCTTATTCGTTCGTGATCGCCGTGGACGACGAGCCGGTCTCACGTCTCCGCTTCACGGTTCGGGCCCGACCCGCCGATCCTCCACCCGGTCTCTGAGCCCCACGCGCTTAGCGCGCGCAGATACCACCCTCCGCGCGGAGTTGGCGTTGTCCGAAACCGGTCATAGGGTGCCCCGGCTGCGAGGGACCCAGGAAGTCCCTCGCTTTGTCTGTCGATGTATTGGAGGTCTCATGTCGCTCCGAGGGAAGGCTTCGCCCTCTCTGATCATGACCCTGTCGGCGCTCATCGTCGCCGGCGCCCTGTTCCCGCCGCCCCTCCCCGCGGCGGCGGCCCCCGAACCACCCTTCGTGTTGCAGTTCCCGCAAGAGACCGGTCCCACGGTCTTCGCCTCCAGCTTCGGCGCCGGTCGATCCGGCGGTCGCCGGCACACCGGCAATGACCTGATGGCGCCCAAGTTGACCGAGGTGTATGCCGCCGCCGACGGGATCATCACCGTCATCGACACCTCCCGTCTCGCCGGGAGATACATCGAGATCGCCCACCAGGAGGGCTGGTCGACCCGTTACATCCATCTCAACAACGACGACCCTGGTACCGATGACGGGAGCGCCGACTGGTCGTTGACCGTGACGCCTGGTCTGGTGGTGGGAAGCCGGGTGGAGGCCGGCCAGCACATCGGCTATGTCGGCGACTCGGGCAACGCCGAGTGGGCCGGATCGCACACCCACTTCGAGATCGCCTACGAGGGGCACGAGATCGACCCCTACGACTACCTCAAAGAGGCTTACGGACGTGAGAGGGAGCGCCGAACGGCCGCCTGGGAGATGGCGCGCCCTGGCGGGGTCCAGCCCGGTGGGTTCGAGGACATGGCCTGAGGGAGAGCGGTGCGACGGGCTCTCAGGTGAGGGTCCGGGCGTTGTCGAGCGCTACGACCTCGGCGACGAAGCGTGGGTGAGTCGGGGACACGGTCCTGACCTCGCTTGCCGACACCGGGGGCACGTCGCCGTCGTGGACCCAGATCACTCTGGTCACACCCGAGGCGGCCGTCGCATCGGCCCAGCCTCGGAGCACCTGCTCCTCCGTTGCGGCGAACGACCGATCCCTCCCGTCCCGTGCCGCCTCGGTGATCAGCACCGCGGTGAAGCAGTTCATCGAGGCTCCCTGGACGTGGCTGTCGTCGGAGACATCCCCCAGAGCGACCTTGACCCCGGCCTCTCTCAACTCGGCGGCGGCGCCGATGTCGGTGACGAAGGCCCGCACCTCCCGCCCCGGCTCCAACAACCCTTCTACCAGCGCGCGACCCCACGTGGTGTCGGCACCGACCACAATCACCGGCATGACACCGAACCTAATGTTGGGCGTCACGTATGTGTGACGTGGTGCAGTGAGTTGGGAAGATAAGCGCTCCTGGCATCTGATGCGGCCCCTGGTGTACTACCTGCGGGAGAACTTCATTCCGCCCGCCATGGCGAAGGGCGGCGACTTCCTCGACTTCTCCGCCGGTCTGGGGGACTTGTCACGATATCTCGTCGACAACGGGGCGAACAGCGTCACCGCCACCCTTCCCGACACCGGGGCCCCTGAGTCGGGCGGAGGTGTCACCTGGCTGGAGGGGGTGCCGGCGGGGAGCATCGCCGAGCGTCTCGCCGGGTTGTCCTTCGACGTGGCGACGGCCCGGATGGTGTTCCAGTTCCCGACCTGGGAAGGGGACCGTGCCGATCCAGACACCATGGTGGAGCAGCTCGCCAAGGTGCTCCGACCCCAAGGGCGTCTGGTCATCGCCTTCCACCAATTCCGGGCATTCGAGCCGGTCCCCGCCAGAGGCGAGCCTCCCACGGCGGCCCAGGCCCTCGACAATGCGACGGGAGATCTGGCGCTGCTTGCCAGGGTGGTGCGCTATCTGGGTCTGCCGCCACGGGAGGGGCCGATGGGAGAGACCGGGTTCGGTCTCAAGATCCCGATGCTGGTGACCACCCTCCAGACCCACGGGTTCGACATCGAGACCGCCGACCACCCCGAGCCCTTCACATTGCCCCTGGACCTGGACGGGAGAAGCGAAGAGGAGATCGTGGACCTCGGTGGCCGGGTGATGGACCTGAAGCGCCGCTATCTGGCCGAACCCGAGGACAGCCCCTACGCCCACCCCCAGACTGTGCGCCGGATGTTGATCGAGTTGAGTCAGATGATCGAGCTCGTGGCCTGGCCCATCGTGAGGGTGGTGGCCCGGCTGCGGGATTGACCTGCTTTCGCCAATCCCTGCCATCCGGTACAATCCCACTATCGGGATAGTGGAAATTATGCCGACCCCTATCCCGTTGACACAAAAGGCCAAAGCAAAGCGACTTTCGAGGTGATTGCCACGTGGCCACTGTTGAATTAGAACTCGGCGCCTACCAGCTCGGCTGGCGGGACGAGATCGAGTACGCCTTCACCCCGCGCAAGGGTCTCGACGAGAACGTCATCCGGGAGATGTCGGCCATGAAGAAGGAACCCGAGTGGATGCTCGAGTTCCGGCTCAAGGCGTACCAGCGCTTCCTGCGCAAGCCCATTCCGCAATGGGGCGGCGGCGGAGCCCTCAACACCATCGACTTCGACGACATCTACTACTACGTCAAGCCGGCCGGTGAGCAGCAGAAGGACTGGGACATGGTCCCGGAGTCGATCAAGACCACCTACGAGAAGTTGGGCATCCCCGAGGCCGAGCGCAAGTACCTGGCCGGGGTGACGGCCCAGTACGAGTCGGAGGTCGTGTATCACCGCAATCGGGAGGACCTGGAGAAGCTCGGGGTCCTGTTCACCGATATGGACACGGCGCTGCGGGACTACCCCGAGATCGTCAAGGAGTACTTCGGGACCATCATCCCGTCCAACGACAACAAGTTCGCCGCTCTCAACTCGGCGGTCTGGTCCGGTGGCTCGTTCATCTACGTGCCGCCGGGCGTCCACGTCGACCAGCCGCTCCAGGCCTACTTCCGGATCAACTCCGAGAATATGGGTCAGTTCGAGCGGACCCTGATCATCGTCGACGAGGGTGCCTACGTACACTATGTCGAGGGCTGCTCCGCCCCCGTCTACACCACCGACTCGCTTCATGCAGCCGTGGTCGAGATCGTGGTCAAGGAAGGTGCCCGTTGCCGCTACACCACCATCCAGAACTGGTCCAACAACGTCTTCAACCTGGTCACCAAGCGGGCCGCCGCCTACCGCAACGCCACCATGGAATGGGTCGACGGCAACTTGGGGTCCCGCCTCACCATGAAGTACCCGGCGGTGTGGCTGATGGAGCCGGGGGCCCACGGTGAGGTTCTCTCCATCGCCTTCGCCGGAGAAGGACAGCACCAGGACGCCGGGGCCAAGATCATCCACGTCGCTCCCGACACAACTTCGACCATCGTCTCGAAGTCGATCTCGAAGAGCGGGGGGCGGGCCGGCTACCGGGGTCTGGTCCGGGTCGAGCCGGGAGCGGAGAACGCCAAGTCGTTCGTCCGTTGCGACGCTCTGATCCTGGACGAGAAGAGCCGTTCCGACACCTATCCCTACATGGAGATCGAGGAGAACTCCGCCGAGATCGGCCATGAGGCCACGGTGTCCAAGGTGGGCGAGGAGCAGTTGTTCTACCTGATGTCTCGCGGCCTGACCGAGGACCAGGCGACATCGATGATCGTCGCCGGCTTCATCGAGCCCATCGTCAGGGAGCTCCCGATGGAGTACGCCGTGGAGATGAACAGTCTCATCGAGCTCAACATGGCGGAGGCGGGAGCCGTAGGGTAAGGCGACTGCGTCTCCCGAACGGCTTCACGTTCTACGTCTCACCTCGGCGCCGGTCGTCCAGTCGTTGGATGAGGGCGTGGGCGGCCAGCTCGATCTCCTTGTGGTCCCATTGCGCAGCCCGAAAGCGGCACGCCATCAGACCACTGCGGTGGAGACGGCGGAAGTCGCCGAACACGAAGGCATAGCGAGCCTTGGTCTCATCCTTTGCCCCGTCGGTCAGGCCGAGGTGCCACATGGCGTACGCATCCCAGCCATTCTTCTCCAGGTAGTCGTTCTCGGCCCCGGCATCGGGCTGGACTTCCGACCACTCGCTCCGAACCACGTACATGCGCGAGTCGATGAGTCCTTCCGCCCTGGCGACCGCCTGCTGGTTCACCATGTATCGCGCCACGTCCACCGACTTCCGACTGCCGTCGTCACCCGGCCTTACCACCGGATCGGACCGGGTAACCAGGTGGTTTCAGATCGACTTATCCTTGTGCTGACCGTGAGCCCGGAGCCTCTCTATTAGTACCTACCTCGGGTTGGGCGCGGTCGTCCTGCTCATCCTGCTCACCGGGTTCTTCGTGGCGGCGGAGTTCGCCATCGTCGCAGTGGACCGCAGCCAGGTGGAGCGAAGGGCGCAGGAGGGCGATCGGGCGGCCCGACGCATCCTCGCCTCGCTGCGCAATCTCTCCTTCGAGCTCTCCGGCGCCCAGCTCGGCATCACGGTCACCTCGCTGATCGTTGGCGCCATCGCCGAGCCGACGGTGGCCAGGCTGATCCAGCCCTTGGTCTCGGCCATCCCGTTTGTGTCCGAGACGTCATCACCGGCCATCGCACTGGCGATCGGGTTGGTGCTCGCCACTGCGGCCAGCATGGTCTTCGGCGAGCTGGTGCCCAAGAACCTGGCGATAGCCCGCCCCTACCGGTCGGCGGTGTGGTTCGCCATCCCATTGCAGGTGGTCAATCGGCTTCTTCGCCGGCTCATCCTGTTCCTCAACGACTCGGCGAACTGGACGGTGCGCAGACTCGGTATCGAGCCCAGGGAGGATCTGGCCGGGGTACGCTCCATGGAGGAGCTGGAGTTGATGATCCGCTCCTCGGGCGAAGAGGGACGACTCGACGACGATGAGCTCGAGCTCCTGACGCGGGCCATCACCTTCACCGAGAAGGTGGCGGCAGACGCCATGGTCCCCAGGGTGTCGGTGGTGGGTCTCAGCCGTCACGACTCGATCGCAGAGTTGCGGAGGGCGTCGGTTTCCACCGGCCACTCCCGTTTCCCGGTCTTCGACGAGGACCTCGACGACATCATCGGCGTGGTCCACGTCAAGGACTCCTTCACCGTCGCCGAGTCGCGGATACCGGTCACACCGGTCGGGGAGATCGCCCAGCCGGCGCTCCAGGTACCAGAGTCGAGCACCCTGGAGTACCTGCTGACCCAGTTGCAGACGGCAGGCCGGGGGATGGCCGTGGTGGTCGACGAGTACGGGGGGACGGCGGGCATCGTCACCATCGAGGACCTGCTCGAGGAGATCTTCGGGGAGATCGAGGATGAGTACGACCAGGAGTCGGTCGCCGAGCCGGAGAAAGAGGAGCTCGAGGTCCTCTCCGGCTTGCTTCACCGGCACGAAGTCGAGGAGTTGGTCGGGTTCGAATGGGCCGAGGGCCGTTACGAGACCCTCGGTGGTTTCCTCGTGGCCCGACTGGGGAGGTTCCCCCAGGTCGGAGAGGTGATCCGGGTTGGGGACACCTCCTTCGAGGTGCTGTCAATGGACGGTCATCGTGTCGACCAGGTACGGGTCACGCGGGTCACCGGTCGGGGCGAGGAGAGCCGGTGAACTGGCCCGCCCTGCTCTGGATGGTCCTGCTGCTCCTGGCCAACGGGTTCTTCGTCGCCGCCGAGTTCGCCTACATCACTGCCCGGCGAAACGTCCTGGAGCAAAAGCCGGGAAGGTCGACCCAGGTCGCGATCGGGCTCAACAAGAACCTGTCGCTCAGTCTCGCCGCGGCGCAGCTCGGCATCACCATGGCGTCGCTGGTGCTTGGTTATGTGGCCGAGCCCGCCGTGGCCGGCATCTTCGAGCGTCTCCTCGGGCTCGCCCCGCTGTCGGCTGCGGTCACCCATGCCATCGCCCTCGTCATCGCCCTCCTCATCGTCGTGTTCCTGCACATGGTCATCGGTGAGATGGCCCCCAAGAACATCGCCATCGCCGCCCCGGAGCGGGCGGCGATGGCCATGGCCTTGCCCTTCCGAGTTTTCATCATCGTGTTCAGGCCTCTGATCGCACTGCTCAACGCCAGCGCCAACGGGGCGCTCCGGCTCCTCGGGGTGCCGCCGGCGGACGCTCTCGAGATCGGGCACTCGGCCGAGGACCTCGCCGTGATCATCGCCACCGGCCGGAAGGAAGGTGTCATCGAGGACTTCGCGCATCGTCTCCTCACCGGGGCAATCATCTTCGGGGACCTCGACGCCTCCGAGGTCATGGTCCCTCGCCCGGACATCCAGGCGGCGGCATCGAACGCACCGGTGGCCGAGATCCAGGAGCTGATGAGGGTCACCGGCCACTCCCGGATCCCGATCCACACCGGTGACATCGACGACATCCTCGGGGTGGTCCACGTCAAGGACCTGATGACGGACGAGGTCGACCGGAATGCCCCGCTTGACCAGGGCTTGCTCCGTGAGGCTCTGGTTGTGCCCGAAACCGCTCCTCTGCGATCGGTCCTCACCGAGATGCGTCAGGCCCGGAGCCATCTGGTCGTGGTCGTAGACGAGCATGGCAGCACGGCCGGGATCATCACTCTCGAGGACATCGCCGAGGAGTTGGTGGGGGAGATCTCCGACGAGCACGATCGCCGGGAGCAACGGGTCACAGTCGATTCCAGCGGCCGAATCATCGCCGCGGGCACGGTCCGCCCCGACGAGTTGGCACGATACGGGGTGAAGCTGCCGTCCGGGGACTATGAGACGATCGGCGGGCTGGTCATGGACAGGTTGGGGCGTCTTCCCCGTCGGGGTGACCTGATCGAGGACCAGGGTTGGCGGCTCAGGGTGAAGAGCACCGACGGCCGGCGGGTGGGGGAGGTCGAGATCACCAGTGTCGATCGGGGGTCGTCTGCCGGCTGACGCGAGAGAAGGAGCCGGAGGCCCCTTCTCTCATCCTGATCCTGGTCTGATCAGGGCACGGCATTACCCGACGCCCGGCCAGGGCAAACACGGGAAGATGTCGGCCCTAGTTGGAGCGGCCGACGACGTAGCCGAGGATGAGCCCACCGGCCGCACCCCATACCAGGGAGAACCCGTCGCCTACCGTGGCGAAACCGGGGGCGTTGGCGATCCTCATGATGGTCGATCCGGCGATGCCGCCGATGATTCCCATGAGGATGGCCCCGAAGAGACTGTCGGCGCCGGCGATGAAGCCGCCGATGAGACCGGCCACCGCGCCCACGCCGCCGACGACGGCCAAGGCCTCCCACGTGGTGGCTTCTAGGAACATGCGGACAGACTAAGTGGGGGGAGGGTCCGAGTCGAGGGTCCTGAGGATTGTCTCAGGCCGAGACGACCTTCTCCTCGACGACGGCCGTCATCGGGAATTGGACCGACCGTCCGGCCATGCTGAAGGGCTCGGTGAGCATGACGACGATGGTTGTCGGCCCACGAGACACGACATGGCCCGTGTAAGTGTGAAATCCGTCGTTGTCTTGGGTTATGAAGCTGATGACCATATTCAATAGATCCGACTCACATCATCGTCATTCGGTTTCACAATCAGTTGGGTCGATAGACCCATACTGGTACCGGGCGACGTTGACGCCTGGTTTATCCGGCCGTTATTCGCCGCCCCATAGCTTTTCGGAGAGACATGCGCCTTCTAGTTGTCGAAGACGAGCCAGACCTGGCCAATGCCATCGCCAGAGGGCTTCGGCGCGACGGTCACGCCGTTGATGTGGCGCTGACCGCCGGCGACGCCGACCTCAAGCTCCGCACCGCGGGGTACGACCTGGTGTGCCTCGACTGGAGCCTGCCGGATGGGTCGGGCATAGCGCTTTGCCGCGCCCTGGTGAGCGGGGATCTGCCCACCCTGGAAGCGGAGCGGCCACGGATCCTGATGCTCACGGCTCGCGACGGTGTCGAGGACCGAGTCACCGGTCTGGACTCGGGGGCGGACGACTATCTGGTCAAGCCATTCGCCTTCGCCGAGCTGGCGGCGAGGGTGAGGGCGGTTCTGAGGCGGGATGACCAGACCGATCCGGTGATCGAAGCGGGGCCCTTGCGCTTGGATCCTGCCCGCTTCGAGGCAACCAGGGAGGGCCGGGCGTTGGAGCTGACGGCCAAAGAGTTCTCGCTCCTCCACTACTTCATGGCCCATGCCGGCCACGTCCTGAGCCAGGAGCACCTTCTGGAGCATGTCTGGGACGAGATGGCCGACCCGATGACGAATGTGGTCAGGGTCACAGTGAGCAATCTCCGAAAGAAACTCGGCGAGCCGCCGCTGATCACGACGGTTCCAGGGCGCGGCTACCGGTTGGGGGACTGATGCCGGCGGCGTGGCGCTCTATCCGATTCCGACTGTCGGTGCAGTACTCGGCGATCGTGTTCGGTTTGGGTGGGGCCCTGCTCGGGCTTGTCTATCTGGCCCTCCGTCGCTGGCTCCGTGGGCAGACCATGACCCAATACGTATGGAGCGGCCGTCCGGTGATCGAGGACGGGGTCCAGATCGGGGTCATACCCACTCTGGGCGTGCGCGAGGTGCGGATGATCGAGTCGGTCTACAACGAGATAGTCCTCAATCAAGTGGCGAAGGCCACCATCTTCGCCCTGGTTGCCTTGTTCCTCCTCAGCCTGATCGTGGGCTGGGTGATGTCGGGTCGTGTCCTCAGACCGGTCGAGGCGATCACCAACGTTGCCCGCGAGATCCAGGCGTCGGACCTGAGTCGTCGCATCGGGCTCGACGGGCCCGAAGACGAGCTCACACGCCTCGCCTCCACCTTCGACGGGATGCTGGAGCGTCTCGATCAGGCGTTCTCCAGCCAGCGACGTTTTCTCGCCGACACCAGCCATGATCTGCGAACGCCTCTAGCCGTTATCCGGTCCAACGTGGAGGTCGTCGCCGACGAACCGGCAGCGACCGTCGCCGACTGGCAGGAGGTGGGTGGGATCGTCCGACGCAATGTCGAGAAGATGTCCGAGATGATCGACGGCCTCCTGGCCACCGCCCGGCTGCAGACGGGCAAGGCGCAGGCCGTGGCCTTGAATCTCGCCGACCTGGTCGAGGCGAAGGCCGGCGAGTTCGGCAAACCCCTGGGGGAGCGGGGGATTGTGTTGAAGACCACGACGTCCCTGGTCCTTGTCGAAGGGGTGGCCGTGTCGCTCGACCGCGCCCTCACCAACCTCCTCGACAACGCGATCGGTGTCTCAAACCCTGGGTCGATCATCCGGATCGGCGCCGGTGTGGTCGACGACTGGGCTTGGATGGCGGTGGCCGACCAGGGCCCCGGTCTCCCCCAGGAGCCCGAAGGAGGCCGGGTCGGCCTCGGGCTCTCGATCGTGGAGCAGATCGCCCAGGGTCACGACGGTGCCCTCGCTTCCTGGCCGGGAACCGGTGGCGTCGGCACCACGATGGTGATCTGGCTTCCGACACCTGGAGCCAAGGGCCCGCCCCCGAGCGTGTCTCCCTTTACGGGCGCTTGATCCTGAGGGTCATAGGTTGGGAAACATGCCAGGAGGTTTCAACCAATGATCAACGAGGAAACTAGACAACAATCAGGCACCTCGGTGACCGAGGAGGGCCCGGTGACGAACCAGGGCACGGGACCGTCGACCGAGGAGCCCACCCCGCCCGAGGCGACCCGGGTGACGACACCCCCCAGCCCACCGGCCCAACCGCCGAGCGCACCGACTCCGTCCCGGCTCTCACCGTGGTTGATGGGTTTCTTGGCCTTGCTGTTGGTGGTTGGCTCTTCGGTGGCGACCTATTTCGTCACCACCGGCGCCGGCGAGGAGACCCCGACGACCGCATCGCAAGGCCAGTCTGAGGCCGACCAGGCTCCGCTCCCACCGAGCGAGGAGCCCGTTGCCGCCGCCGCCGCCGTCATCCTGCCTTCCGTGGTCCAGATCCAGACGGGTTCGGGTGTCGGCTCGGGAGTCATGTACGACTCCGACGGCCTCATCCTGACCGCGGCACATGTCGTGGCGGGCAACGACACCGTCACCGTCCGCTTCGACGACGGCGAGGAGGTCGAGGGGACCGTTCTCGGAGGCACCTCCGGTGCCGACGTGGCGGTGGTCGAGGTGGACCGGACCGGTCTGCCCGCCGCCGAGTTGGCGCTCGACCAGGATCCGGAGGTCGGGCAAATGGCGATCGCCGTTGGCAGTCCCTGGGGTCTGCAGGGAACGGTGACCGCGGGCATCATCTCCGCCGTCGACCAGGCCATCCCTTCGGGGCGCAGCGCCCGTGCCGTGCTCCAGACCGATGCTGCCATCAACCCGGGCAACTCCGGCGGCCCGCTGGTGGACCGCCAAGGCCGGGTGCTGGGGATCAATGTGTCCATCTTCAGCCTCTCGGGGGCCAACGACGGTGTCGGGTTCGCCGTCCCCATCGATGTCGCCCATGACATAGCCGAGCGAGTGGTGGCCGGTGAGGAGATCGAGGTCGCCTTCCTCGGGGTCAGCCTGGACATCGTCGAGTCGGGTCAGGCCGGAGCCGTGGTCGCAGAGGTGACACCGGGGAGCGCCGCCGACGAGGCCGGTCTGGAAGTGGACGACCTCGTCATCGAGATCGACGGGGCCCGGGTGCAGAGCCCTGCCGATCTCGCCGCCCAGGTGCAGACGCATCAGCCTGGCGACACCGTCGAGATCGTGGTGATGCGTGACGGTGACGAGGTCACCCTCAGCGCCACTCTCGGGGAGCGATCAGGCGACCTCGGCTGAGAATCACACAACTGAGGTTCCTCCCGGTGGGCCCGGCTATGATGGCCGGGCCCACCAGTGATTGGAGGGTGCCCCGGAGGCAGCGAAGCCGGTTTGATCCCGGCGCTGTCCCGCAACTGTGAAGCCCCTTCGTGGGGACGAGCCAGGTCGCCTGAACCTCCAGGGCCACGACGAAAGTCTCGGATGAAGACGGAAGCGTGGGCTCAGGGAAGCCACCAAACCTCTTCATCCTCCTTATGGAGGATGTTTTCATGTGAGAAGGATCACCCTGATCATGGCGGTGTTGGTCGCCGCCTGCGGCACCAACGACGGGGTCACGTCGACAACCGCTGCACCGGCTGCGACCTCGACCGTTGCCGACAACACGACGACACTCGGGCAGGCGACGACTACGGAAACCCCCGGTTTCCCGGTGACGGTCACCGCCGCCAACGGCGAGGTCACCATCGAGCAGCGCCCGGAACGGATCGTCTCGCTGGCGCCGACGGCGACAGAGGTGCTGTTTGCCATCGGGGCCGGTGACCAGGTAGCGGCGGTCGACGAGTTCTCCTACCACCCCGAGGAGGCGCCGACCACCGACCTTTCCGGGTTCGAGCCCAACGTCGAGGCAGTTGCAGCTTTCGATCCCGACCTGGTGGTGATATCCGATGACCTGAACGACATCGTCTCCGCCCTCACCGCGATCGAGATCCCGGTGATCCACCAGCCGGCTGCCGCCACGATCGACGACACCTACGCCCAGATCGAGCAACTCGGCGCCGCCACCGGACATGTTGGGGAGGCGGCGGAGGTGGTGGCCACGATGCAGACCCAGATCGAAGAGTTGTCCGGCTCGGTGCCTGAGATGGAGGAGCCGCTCACCTATTACCACGAGTTGGACGGGACCTTCTTCACCGTGACCTCGGCGACCTTCGTGGGGGAGATCTACAGCCTGGCCGGGCTGGAGAACATCGCCGATCAGGCCGAAGGGTCCGACGACCTGTACCTCCAGCTCTCGGCGGAGTACATCATCGAGGCCGACCCCGATCTGATCTTCCTCGCCGACACCAAGTGCTGCGGCGAGTCAGCCGAGACGGTCGCTGCCCGACCTGGCTGGGATCAGCTCACTGCAGTGACCAGCGGCGGGGTGGTGCCTCTCGACGACGACGTCGCCTCCCGCTGGGGCCCACGGATCGTCGACTTCCTCGAAGCCGTCGTCGGTGCGGTCCTGGAGCTGGAGCCGGCGGGGCCTTGATGGATGTAGCCACCGTGCACATCGGCGAGGTGCGGACCACGATGGTGAGTCTCCGCATGTGGCTGGTCGTGCTCGGGGCGGTCGTTGTCAGCGCCCTGCTCGGGATCCTCGTCGGGGCGGTGGAACTGTCGTTCGGTGCCGTGCTCGCCGAGCTCGCCGACCGGATTCCCGGGGTGGACGTGAGCTCCGGTTTGTCGGAACGGGAGGCGGCGATCCTCTGGGAGCTCCGGGTCCCACGGGTGGTGCTGGCCGGTCTGGTGGGTGGGATGCTGGCCATGGCCGGGGCCGCCTTCCAGGGGGTGTTCCGAAATCCCCTGGCCGACCCCTATCTGCTGGGCGTCGCCGCCGGCGCCGGATTGGGAGCGACACTTGCCATCGCCTACCTGCCGGATCAGGCCGGGTGGCCGGTGAGCCCGCTTCCGCTGGCTGCCTTTGCCGGGGCGATCTTGGGGGTTACCGTCACCTACGTCCTGGGTCGCTCGGCGACGAGGGCCTACGCTGCGACGACTTTGATCCTGGCCGGGGTGGCTGTGGCCGCTTTCCTCACCGCCACCCAGACCTTCATCCAGCAGCAGAACTCGGACACCTTCCGCGAGGTCTACACCTGGATCCTGGGGGCCCTGGGTACGGTGGGCTGGCGAGAAGTGGGCCTGATCCTCCCCTATGTGGTCATCAGCGGTCTGGGCCTCCTCCTCTATCGGCGTCTGCTCGATG
>JBOGET010000056.1:0-3608 GCA_050741975.1 Acidimicrobiia bacterium | reverse complement strand
ACGAGTTCGTGACCAAGGCACCCAGACCTGCCAGACCACACCCCTATCTGCACCTGCTGACCGCCCGAGAGCGAGAGGTGATGACCCTGGTCGCTGAGGGGCTGAGCAACGACGAGATCGCCGACCGACTCGTGATCAGTCCCGCCACAGCCCGAACCCACGTAAGCCGAGCCATGACCAAACTCGCCGCCAGGGACCGAGCCCAACTGGTCGTCATTGCCTACCAATCCGGTCTCGTCGCCTGACCCCGCATCACGTTGCGTGCCCTCGTGTCACCCGTCCTGGGGTCCGTCCTGCGCGTCAGCTGATCCACGGAAGCGCCGCGTCAAACAGGTGACCGGACTGCCTCTTGCCATCGAGCTCGCGGTCGCGTGAAGCCCTTATTGATCTCTAGATCCCGCAGCTATCGCATAGAGGCCGGTTCTCGGATGGATTATTCGGCTGCTGTCCTGGATGACCGGCGCATTTATGCGCTGTCAGGGCCACCGGATGCTAAACGGACGAACGCCCCTCTTCCCAGTTCACTTGAGTCCGCTGACGTAGCCGCCACTGAGTAGCAACTTGACAATCCTTCCGTCTTGCCATAAGTTATGACACGCTCTGTCATAGCTTATGACAGGGCCGGAGGTGAGAAGTTGACGGAGCGCAGCCCAGGCGGAGACACCCGGGAGACGATTCTCCTGGCACTGACCAAAGTCATAGCTACCAAGGGGATCACCGAGTTCTCGGTGCAGTCCGTCGCCGACGAGGCCGGAGTCGCCCATCGCACCGTCTACCGCTACTTCCCCAGCCGGGAGGCGCTGCTGGAAGGCCTCGCCGCGTACCTGGAGCACTCCCAGAACATCTACGGGCTTCCCCGCGCACCGCGCGACTTCGATGAGTTGGTCGAGGCGGTTCCCAGAGTATTCCGGTTCTTCGACGAGAACCGGGACCTGGTGAGGGCGACGGTTCTGACCGCGATGGCGATAGGCGTCGAGCCTGATGTCCGACGCACCCGCACCGAGGCCTTCCTCGAGCTGGTGCGGAGGGAGGCGCCGCACCTGAGGGAAGTCGAACAGGAACGATGGGCGATGGCTCTTCGCGCTCTCGCCTCGTCCGAGACCTGGTTCTCCCTAACCGAGCGTTTCGGCATGACCTCGGCAGGGGCGGGTGAGACCGTGCGCGATGCGCTGGGGGTGCTGGTGAGCCACATCCGCGGCGGCGAAGCCGACACGCGGGGAGGCCGATGATGGCCTCCACTCGCCGGGTCGCCGCCAATGAGATCGTCGAGCTGTCATCTGAGTCGCTTCGCCAGGTGGTCGGAGGAAAGGCATACACCCTAGGTGTCCTGGCGAGGGCGGGCTTTCCGGTGCCCCCGGGGGTGGTCGTCCCGGTCGGCATGGCACCCCACGACCTGGCGGCAGTCGTCGACCGTGTTCGCGAGGTTCTTGGCAAGGGTCCCTTCGCGGTCCGGTCCTCGGCAATCAGCGAGGACGGGGATGAGCATTCCTATGCCGGTCTGTATGACACAGTCCTCTGGGTCGAGGGTGCCGAGGCGCTGACGGCCGCGATCCGCCGGGTGGCCTCCTCGGGGAGGTCGGAGAGGGTGCGCAGCTATGGAGATGCCGAGGCCGGTGGCGTCCCAGTCCTGATCCAGTCGATGATCTCCGCCGATGCCGCCGGTGTGGTCTTCACCGCGGATCCGGTGACCGCCGACAGGGATGTGATTGTGGTCAGCGCGGTGCGAGGTGTAGGCGAATCCCTCGTCTCGGGCACCGTGGACCCCGACGAGTGGGAGGTCCGGGGCGGAGAGGTGAAAGTGCGGCGAGCACCGGAAGCAGCCCTCACCGACGAACAAGTGGCCGCGGTGGCCGACCTGGCCCGCCGGGTGGCGCATCACATGGGGAGCCCCCAGGACATCGAGTGGGCGTTGAAGGGCGACCAGCTCTATCTCCTCCAGGCACGCCCGATCACCGGGCTTCCCGACGTCGAGCCCATCCAGCCGGACCTGACACCACCGGACGGAGGGTCGTGGATGCTCGACGGCGGTCATTACCCGACCCCCATCTCGCCTTCAGCCGCCTCCTTCTACCTCCCCTTTCTCGAGCGAAGCATTTCCGCTGCATTCGCCGAGTTCGGTGCCCTGATCGACGGTGTGAGCCAAGAGGCGGTGGGTTGGAGGGTCTACGGCAAAGTGGTGCCTCCCGGCGGAAAGGAGGGGAAACCCCCACCCTGGTGGCTGTTGGGAGCTCTGGCGCGAGTGGCGCCACCGATCCGGAAGAAAATGACCAAGGCCAAGGAGGCAGCCGCCGGCGGGTTGGGCAAGTCGTACATCGAGAGATGGTGGGCGGAGTGGCGTCCCGGCCTTAAGGCGGAGTTCACGGAGAGATCGCGGATACCCCTATCCAGGCTCTCCGACGCCGAGCTCCTCGACGAGCTGGACCGGCGTCTAGATCTGCTGGAGCGGGGCCAAGAAATCCACTTCAAGCTCTTCGTCCCCTACCTGCTCGCGGTATACCGCTTCGTACGGTTCTGCGTGGATCGGCTCGGCTGGGAGGAGACCGAAACCATTCAACATTTGAGCGGTATCTCGGACATGTCCAGCGCTCCTGGGCGACGGCTCGACGAGATCGCCGACGTGATCCGGAACTCGACCGAGCTCAAGTTGCTCGTCGAGTCGCCCACCTCGGGATTGGATGATCTGCATCGCGCCAGCGCCGAGGCAGCCGGCCTGATCGACGGCTTCCTGGCCGAGTTCGGGGACCGTGCCACCAGCTACGACGTACTCCAGCCGACGATTGGCGAGCGACCCGATCACCTCATGGCAACCATCCGCAGCCTGGTCGAGCATCCCCCAAAGACGACCGAGCCGGGTATCGAGGTACTGCGCCACCGAGGCGACTCCTTGCAGGGCGAAACCGCACGACCGTTCGCGGAGCTGCTGAGCCAGTTGGAGACCGCCTTCCCCGTCCGGGAGGACAACATCCTCTATACCGACAACATCCCCCTGGGCCTGATGCGGCTGGCTCTGCTCGAAGTAGGGCGTCGCCTCGTCGACCGGGGAGTGCTGGCCGATGCCTCGCATGTTTTCTTCCTATCGATCGACGAGGCCCGAGACGTCATCGGGGAAGGCCTCGACCTGAGAGCTGCGGTCGACCAGCGACGCGCCGAACGTGTCTGGGCGGAGCGGCACGCCCCCGCACCGACGCTCGGTCCCCCGCCGCCCCCGCCTCCCGATCTCCGAGCCCTGCCCCGGGAGGCCCGTGAGCTGATGGAAGCGTTGCTTTGGTCCGTTGCGAATGACCTCGCCACCCCACCTGGCGACGGGCTCTCCGGGGTCGGAGCCTCTCCAGGTGTCTATCGAGGGAAGGCCAGAGTCATCAGAGACGAAGCCGAGTTCGCCCGAGTCGAGCACGGAGACGTCCTCGTGTGCGACATCACCACCCCAGCATGATCGGTGCTCTTTCCCCGCATCGGGGCCCTGGTCACCGACAAGGGAGGGCTTCTCTCCCATGCCGCCATCGTGGCTCGTGAGCATGGGATACCCGCCGTTCTCGCCACCGGGACCGCCACACAACGAATCGAGGACGGCGAGGACGTGACCGTGGACGGGACCGAAGGTCGAATCG
>JBOGET010000055.1:0-13151 GCA_050741975.1 Acidimicrobiia bacterium | reverse complement strand
ACGATGCCCAGGGTCTCTTCCCGGTCGACGTCGAAGCTCACGGTGCGGACCGCCCTCACTGTTGCATCCTGGAGCGGGAACTCCACGCTCAGATCCCTGACGGAGAGAAGAGTTGCCGGGGCCGGTTCGGCGGGCGCCTCCCACGGCGCATCCGCAACACTGGGAGGGGGCGGGGTCTTCTGGCGCCGGCGGCGGAAGATACCCTTCCTCAGCTTGGGGTCGAGGACGTCGGCGGCCCCGTCGGCGGTGAGGTTGATGGCGAGGACCGTGACCATGATGGCCAGCCCGGGGAGTATCGACAGCCAAGGCGAGATGATCATGTTGCGCCGACCCTCGGCGAGGGTCAGCCCCCACGATGGGGTGGGAGGAGTCAGCCCCAAGCCGAGGAAGCTGAGCGTCGACTCGACGAGGATCACGAACCCGATGTCGATCATGGCGATGACCAGCACCACCTGCCACACCGCGGGGAGGACGTATTTGGTCATCTGCCGGTAGCGACCGGCGCCGATGGCCCGGGCCGCGGTGACGTAGTCCTTGTCCCGCTCCGCCAGCACTCGGGACCGAACGACGCGGGCGTAGAGGATCCAGCCCGGTATGCCCAGCACCAGGATGAGGTGCAGCGCGTTCCGGTCCGGGAGCACCCCGAGGACGATGATCGCCAGCAGGATGAAGGGGAAGGCAAGCTGCATGTCCCCGACACGCATGAGCAGAGCGTCCAGCCAACCCCTGGAGAATCCGGCGCCAATGCCGGCTACCAAACCCAGGATCGAGGCGATGAGCACCGCGAAGAGTGCGACCACCAGGGAGTTCCTGGCTCCGTAGATCAGTCGGGAAGCCGTGTCACGCCCCAGTGTGTCGGTGCCGAGGGGATGGTCCATCGAGCCCCCCTCCGCCCAGAAGGGAGGGGCCAGGCTGGTCGAGAGATCCTGGCGGATTGGGTCGTGAGGAGCCAGCAAGGGGGCGAACACCGCCACGGCGACGATCAGGGCAAGCAGCGTGGCCCCGGCCAAGAAGGTCTTGCGACGCAGCAGACGCCGAAGCGTCCGGCTGCGAGCCGACGGCTCGGCCTCAGCCTCTCCCACCACGGCATCGCCGACAGTGCGGTCGGTCATTTCATCCCCAGCCGGATCCTGGGGTCGAGCGCCGCGTAGACCAGATCGACCACGAAATTGACCAGCACGAAGGCCAGTGCCGCCACCAGCACGCCTCCCTGGATCACCGGGAAGTTTCGGCCCGCCACCGCATCGAGGGTGAGCTTGCCGATCCCCGGCCAGTTGAAGATGAACTCGACCACATAAGCACCGGCCAGGATCAGGCCCGCCTGCAAGCCGACGAGTGTCACCAGCGGGAGAGAGGCCACCTTGAGCCCATGGACCAGGATGACCCGCTTCTCTGAGATCCCACGCGCCCGGGCCGCCCGGACATGGTCGTCACCCAGGGTGTCCAGAAACGACTGGCGGATGGTGCGGATCAAGACCGGCGTGAGGGCGACTACCAGAGTCGCTACCGGTAGCACAAAGCTCCTCGGCCCTTCCATGTCGACCGCCGGGAACCAAGACAGCCGCACCGCGAAGAATAGGACCAACACGATGGCCAGCCAAAAGCTCGGGGTGGCCAATGCCAGGGAGACATAGACGAGCACCGCCCGGTCGAGCAGGCCGTTGGGACGGAGAGCGGCGGCGATCCCCAAGATGAGAGCAAGGGTGGAAGCGACCACGATGGTGACCGCCGCCAGGGCGGCCGTGTTGGGCAGGGTGTCGAGGACCTCCTCGATGACCGGCTGCCCACCGTGAAAAGACGTCCCCAGGTCGCCTTGAGCCAGCCCGAGGAGGTAGTCGCCGTACTGGACCACCAGGGGCCGGTCGGTCCCGATCCGCTCCCTGGTGAGTTGGACGATCTCGTCCTGCTCACCCGGGGGGTGCATCAATCGGGCGGGATCACCGGTGGCGAAGCGGAGGATGAAGAAGACCAGCGTCACCACCCCCAGCACCACCACGACCATCTGGGCGGTGCGACGAAGAGTGAACCTGAGCATGGGCTACGCCTTCCGTGGCCCGGGAGCCGAGGGGCCGGCGCCGCCTGCTGCTCGGCTCCCGGCGGTCACATCATGAAGGCAGTGTATGGGTCTTCGTCACTCGCTGAGCCGGGCGGGGTAGAAGAGCGTCTGGAAGTTGGAACGCACATCCAGGCCCTCGAGGGTGGCACTGTGCGCGATGGAGAAGTCGCTGTTGTAGAGCGGGATGTGCCAGAGCTGGTCCCAGAGGTGGGCCTGCAGGTCGACGGTGACCTGCTCGCGCTCGGCCGGGTCGGTGGTGGTGGCCACCGATGCGATCATCTCATCGAGCTCCTCGTCCCCGAACCACCAGGCGAAGTTGGACGAGTAGACCCGGGCATGAGCGGTGGGGTCGCCGTTGCTGCTCCAACTCAAGTGGTACACCGCACCGGTGCCATCCTCGGAGAAGATGTCGTCGATCATCCCGCCCAGGTCGGTGGTGACCACCCTCGGCTTCAAACCCACCTCCTCCATGTTGGCCACGATCGCCGAGACCACCTCTTCTGCCCGTGGCAGGAAGCCGCTGGCCACCCAGAACTCGAACTCGGGCCCACCATCGGCAACCCCGGCCTGCTCGAGTAGAGCCCTCGCCTGTTCCACGTCCCGCGTGTAGGCGGGCTCACCTGCCGTGTGATAGAGCGTCTCGGTCGGCACGAAACTGGTCGCCACCGCGCTCTCGCCCTGGACCAGGCTCGTCACCAAGGCCTCCCTGTCGATGGACCACATCACCGCCTCGCGGAACTCAGGGCTCTCCTCCCACAACGGGAACCGATCCGGGGCCACCCAAAGGTTCACGCTCTCGATCCCGGTGACCGAGGACAGGACGAAGTCGGGGCTGCCCGCCACCACCTGCAGATGCTGGGGCGGCACCCGGTCGATGGCGTGAGCCTGTCCAGCCAGCAAGGCGCTGAGGCGAGTGTCAGGATCCTGGACGAACTCCCATATCAACTCGGCGATCTGAGGCGCGCCTTGCCAGTAGTCGGCATTGGCCTCCATCACTTTGCGTGTCGGGTCGTTGGTCGCCAACTTGAAGGGCCCGGTCCCATTGGGCTGGGTCTTGATGCCCTCCGGGTTGTTGGCGAGGTCCTCGGCCGAGACGATGATCGTGTTCCGGAGTTGGGCGAAGAGGGCAGCGAATGGGCTCTCGCTCTGCAGCCTCACCGTGGACGGGTCGACCACCTCCACCGTGGTGGGGATCCAGTTGCCGGCCTGCAGCGACGGCGTATCGGTGGCGCCGGAGGCCAGTTCGATGGAGGCCTTCACATCCTCGCCATCGAAGGTCGAGCCGTCGTGGAAGGCGACCCCCTCACGGAGCTTGAACTCCCAGGTGCTGTCGTCGATTTGGGTCCACTCGGTGGCCAGCATCGGCTCCGGGCTGGAGAGATCGCCACCCGGAAAGTCGACGAGATAGTCGAAGATCTGCGCCTCGATCCTCCCCTGGCTCTGCGCGGTGTGCTGGTAGGGATCCCAGTCGGCCCAGAAGTTCTCGGCGATGAGGAATCGGACACTGGCCTCGGCGCTGGGTGCGGCAGTGGTGTCGGTGGGAGCGGCAGTGGTCCCGGGGGCGGCGGTGGTTCCGGGTGCCGCCTCGGTGGTGGTGGTGTCGACGGTCTCGGGCGCACAGGCCGTAGCCACAAGTGCCAATGCCAAGAGGATGAAGGTCGTCTTCCGCCGGAGCCCCATGGTTTGCCTCCTTGCTAACATTTTCATTGAGTGAAATGGGCGACTCGCCCAGTGACATTAATGTATCAGTGACCCCAGACAGCGTCAATGGTCGTCCAACACCCCTCGAAAGCTCAACGGGGGCCACCCAGCCGGGCGTCGTAGACCAGCGTCTTGATCTGGGACATCTCCATGATCGTGTACTTCCCGCCGAGGCGGCCCACTCCGCTCCGCTTCCCCGAGAACCCGCCAAAGGCGGTGTGTGGCTGCCAATAAGTAGGCACGTCGTTGAGATTGACTATCCCCGCCTCGAGACGCTCTCCGGCGTAGGCGGCGAGGTGTGAGTCGGAGGTGAACACGCCGGCCACCAAACCAAGCTCGTTGTCGTTGGCGAGGCCGATCGCCTCGTCGATCTCCGAGAAGCTGACGACGGCGGCCACCGGCCCGAAGGTCTCCTCACGGAAGATCTCCATCTCCGGGGTGACCCCGTCCACCACAGTGGGGCGGTAGTAGAGCCGGGTGGGGAGATCGTCGGCCCTCGCCCCCCCGGTGCGAATGCTGGCTCCTCCGCCGGCGGCATCTGCCAAGTGCCGGTCGAGCTTTGCCGCGGTGTGCTCGTTGTTGAGCGGGCCCATCGTGGTGCCGGGGTCGAGGGAGAGGCCGAGTTTGACGGCCTCCGCACCCTTGACCAGGCCCTCCACCACCCGATCGTGCAGGCTCTCGTGAACGATGATGCGCTCCGTCGAGTCACAGATCTGGCCGGCATTGGCGAAACAGCCGGAGATCATCCGCTCGATGGCCAGATCGATGTCGGCGTCGGCAAAGACGATGGCGGGGCAGTTGCCTCCCAGTTCGAGCAGCACCGGCTTGGCCCCCGCCAGCCGGGCGATGCGATCGCCGGTTTGCGGGCTCCCGGTGGCCCCCACCGCATCGACCCCCGGGTGGGAGACGATCGCCTCGCCGACCGTGGGGCCATCGCCGGTCACCACGTTGACCGCACCCGGCGGGGCCCCGGCATTATCGATGGCTCGAGCCAGATGCAAGGCGGTGAGGGGGGTCAGCTCGGACGGCTTCCATACCATTGCGTTGCCGGCGGCCAGCCCGGCACAGAGGTACTCGGTGGGGATCGTGGCGGGGAAGTTCCAGGGGGTGATCACCCCATAGACGCCACGGGACTGGCGGATGGTGAAGATACGCTTCTGCGGGTCGCTGGAGGGGATCACCTCCCCCTCGAGGCGCTTGATGATCTCGGCGGCATCACGCCACATCTCGACCGCCACCACAACCTCCCCGAGCGCCTCCGAGTGGTAGGGCTTGCCCTGCTCTTGGGCCAGATCGCGGGCGATCTCCTCCTTGCGCGCGCCGATGACGTCGGCGATGGCGTGCAGCAACTCGCCGCGTTGGTAGGGGCCCATGGAGGCGATCTGGTGACGAGCTGCCCGGGCCGCCTCGACCGCCTGATCGACATCCTCGGTGGTCCCCATGGGAACCTCCGCCAGCAGCTCCCCGGTGGCGGGGCTCCGCACCGGGATTGAGTCCGCGCCCGCCCCGTCCACCCATTTCCCTCCGATGAACATCTGTCTCCGGTCGGGCACCTTCAACATCCTTTTCACTCAATGAACCGCCTCGACCGAACAATGATACCAAGCTGTCGCCAGGGCCCTCGAAGGACCCCGCCGGTTCATCACCGGGTCACGCGCCGATACAATTCCTGGTCCTTGACTACGAGTCGGGCCATAGCTCAGCGGTTAGAGCGCGTCCCCGACAACGGGCTGGGTGGTTGTCGACGGCAACGCTAAAGCCGTTGTCGGCAGCCAGCAGCCCGAAGGCGTATTTTGTCTCGACACCGGGGGTTTGATCTTGCCGGGACTGGTCGACCTACACATCGAGCCCTCAAGCCCGTCGGATCAGCCATTGGTGGTCATCGTCGCTCGCGTAGACCAGCTCGTAGGGCTCTTGCTCGACGAACTGGCGGACGGCACGACAAACGCCGTGGTGATGGTGCGATGGATCCAAGAACCAGTCGTCGCCAGTGATGAGCCCGTCGGGCTTGACCTTTCGCGCCAGCACCGTTAGCTCGTCTCGCGTGTGATGGAATTTGTGCGTCGTGTCTAGGTAGACCCAATCAAAGCTGGCGTCGGGGAAGGTGGCAAGCACCTCCACATCCCAACCTATGTTGATAACGACCTGACCGCTGACGAGCTCATTCGAAAAACGGTGCAGGATGTCGCATAGGGCGTTGATGGTCGAGCGGTCTGGCGGCCCCCAGTTCCATTCGCGACCGATCAGATACCAGGGATCGATCAGGTGCAGGCGCGTCGGCTGGAGCTGTGTGAGCAGACGCTCGGCGAAGTCGCCCTTGTGGACGCCGATCTCGGCACCGACGCCGCCCGGAGACACGTGCCGTTCCAGCACGGCGATGCGCGTTGTGTCGCGCGCGATTATCCGCGCTGCGTCGCGCGCAATTGTCCACGCTGCGTCGCGCTTCGCACTGAACCAGCTACTTCGGCGCAAGACACGGGCAACTCGCGATCTGACCTTCGATCGAAGGGTCGCGGCTTTCATGGTCTGGACGACATCCGGTCGACCTGCGCGAACTCACCGCGGATCATCGAGACCAGGACGCCGACCGACGGCTCCATCGTCAGGTCGAGGGCCATGCGGCGCGGGCCACCGATGGGGGTGCCGGTGTATGGAGCGGCCGAAGTGGAATCGAACTCTCGCTTCCGAGCAGTTGGGCATGCTCGTACATGGCGGTTTTTCGGGCGGGTGAAGGGTCGGACTCTCGCTTCGAGCTTAGCCCTGAGGCGGCGTGCTCTCGGGTGCGGTGAGGGCAGGGTGGGTACTCGAGGATTGGCGGAAACAGGAAGGTGGCTTCGGTCGAGGGGTCCGCCCCTTCGTCAATCGTCACCCGTCGGCGACGACCGGCTCCACCCAGGCGACCTTGTCGGCGTCGGCCCACAGCCTCTCCAGACCGTAGAAGTCACGCGGCCCGGCCTGGAAGAGGTGGACGATGACGTCTCCGAAGTCGAGCAGAACCCACTCCGCCTCGGCACGACCCTCGCTGCGCAACGGCTTGAGACCGAGCTCCTCGAGCATCCTCTCCTCTATGTGGTCGGCCAGCGACTGGACGTGAGGCCGGGAGGTCCCGGTGGCGATTACGAAGACGTCGGAGAGAACGAACAGCCCTTCTACGTCGAGCAACACGATATCCATGCCCTTTTTGCTGAAGATGGCGTCCGCCGCCACCCGGGCCTGATCTCTTCCGCTATCTACGGGGATTCCTCCTGCTCGTTTGCGCCCCCCACCCTATCGCCCTGATCCGGATTGCGTGTAGAGACCTTCGCTCTCGATGAATCGATGGACCTCGAGCGGCACGAGGAAGCGGTAAGGCCGGCCCTGGGCAGCCATCTCCCGGATCGAGGTCGAGCTGACCTCGAGCGCAGCCATCTCGAGCACCCTCGCCGCAGGCACCGTCTCCACGACCCCGGTCAGGTCGGTTCCCGGTCTCGGCACCACCAGGATCCCCGCCCGCTCCACTATCTCCTCCCAACGATGCCAGGTGGGCAACCCGACGGCGGCGTCGGCACCGAGGACGAGGAACAGCTCCTCGTCGGCGGGGAAGCCGAGCAGGGTGTCGATGGTGTAGGTGGGGCCGTCACGGCCGATCTCACGGTCATCGAGCTCGAACCCCACCACCCCTTCGATCGCCAGCCTCGTCATCTCTAGACGCTGCTTGGCCGGGGTGAGCGCCCGGTGCCCTTTCTGCCACGGGTCGCCGGCGGGCATGAACAAAACCCTGTCCAGAGCGGCCGAGGAGAGCGCCGTCTCCCCGGCGTGGAGATGGGCGATGTGTATCGGGTCGAAGGTCCCGCCGAGGATCCCGGTGCGCACGCCGGCGAGCATAGGGGCCTGGGGGCGTCACCAGGCGCAGGGCCCGGGTGATGTCGGTCTCGCGGCAGCCGAGCTGGGTCTCGGGGTCGACATAAGTCCCGGCGATCCGGGTGGAGAGATGCACCCCTTCGGCGCCGTGCGGGGATCCGGCCCGGCCGACGATGTCGCCTCGGTCCAGATGCTCACCCGATGCCACCGAGATCTCCGAGAGATAGGACAGCGATACCTTGAAACCGGGCACGGGCTCGATGGTCACCGATCTCATCCCGGCCACCGACCCGGCAAAGGTCACCCGGCCCGAGGCCGGGGCCTGGACCACGGTGGCGGAGGGCACGGCATAGTCGACGCCCCAGTGGCCCCCGTAGGACCCGACCGGGGCAAAACCCTCCACGATCGGCCCATCGACCGGCGCCATGAGACAGATGGCGCCCAACACCAGCCCTGCCAACATCTCACCCTCCTCGCTCGAACCTACCGGGATTCGATTGCTCCGGATAGGGGTATGCCGCCTACGCTCAGCGCCACAGAAAGGAGTTCGTTCGATGATGACAACCCGGGTCGGGCTCATGGGTTTCGGCCGCATCGGGAGGAACGTCATGCGTCTCCTCCACAACCGCGCCGACCTCGACGTGGTGGCCATCAGCGACATCGCCGACCCCGAGGCCCTGACCTACCTTCTCAAGTACGACTCCATCTACGGGCGGTTCCCGGCGCCTGTCTCCTACGCCGACGGCACCCTCTCCTACGGGGACCGCAACGTGGCCTTCCTCGATGCCCGGGAGCCGGGGGACGCCGACTGGGGCGAGTTGGGTGTCGACGTCGTGCTCGAGACCACCAGCCGTTATCGGAGCAAGGAGTCCCTCGACCAGCATCTCAAGGCCGGGGCGAAGAAGGTCATCCTCACCTCCAGCCCGGAGATCCCCGGTGAGATCCCGCTCCTCCTCCGCGGGATCAACGACCACATCCTCGGGCCCGATGTGGACCAGGTGGCCCTCGGCTCGAACACGTCGAACGCCGCCGCCCCCATCCTGAGGACGATCGGAGCCGAGTTCGGGATCAAGCGGGCCTTCATGACCGTGGTCAAGGCGATGTCCAACGCCGGGCGACTGGCCGACGTGCCCACCGACTCCTACCGGACCAGCCGGGCCGCCGGTGAGAACATCATCCCCGCCGAGACCAACTCCGCCGAGATCATCACCCAGGCCCTGCCCGATCTGGAGGGCAAGCTCAACGTGGTCGCGCTCAACGTCCCGGTGGTCGACGGCTCCACGGTGGACATGGTCGTCGACGTGGAGCGGGCCACCGAGGTCGAGGCGGTCAACTCGGTGGTGAAGAAGGCATGTGAGACCGATTACCAGGGGATCATCGAATACGTCGCCGATCCGATCGTCTCCTCGGATGTGAGGTCCGTCTCCCACTCCGGCGTCTACGACAGCCTGGCCACCATGGTGACCGGCGGGACCCTGGTTAAGACCATCACCTGGTTCAACAACGGCTGGGGCTACTCCAACCGGGTGGTCGAGGTCACCAGCAGCGTGGCCGCCTATCTCAACGGAGGGGAATGAGGATGACCAACGTCGCAATCAACGGCTTCGGGCGGATCGGGAGGGCGGTGTTCCGCATCATCGCCACCCGTCCCGACTCTGGTCTGAGCGTGGTCGCCATAAACGACCTGTCCGACGACGACATCCTGGCCTACCTGCTCGAGTACGACTCGGTGATGGGGCGGTTCGAAGAAGAGGTCACCGTGGAGAACGAGGTGATGAGGGTCGGCGACCACGAGATCCGGATGCTGATGGAACGTGACCCGGCACGCCTCCCCTGGAAGGATCTCGACGTCGACATCGTCATCGAGTCGACCGGGGTCTTCCGGGACCGCGCCTCGCTCCAGAAGCACATCGATGCCGGGGCCAAGCGGGTGATCCTCACCGTCCCGGCCAAGGACAAGGTCGACGAGACGGTGGTGCTCGGGGTCAACGACGATCAGCTCGACTCCGAGGATATCATCGTCTCCAACGCGTCGTGCACCACCAACTCGCTGGCCCCTCTGGCCAAGGTGCTCGACGACAGCTTTGGCATCCGCAAGGGGGTCATGACCACAGTCCACGCCTACACCAACGACCAGGTGCTGGCCGACGTCCCCCACAAGGACCTGCGGAGGAGCCGGGCGGCCACCGAGAACATCATTCCCACCACCACCGGCGCTGCCGCCGCGATCGGCGAAGTCGTCCCCAATCTGGCCGGCAAGCTGGATGGGATGGCGATGCGGGTCCCGGTGCCCGACGGCTCGACCGTCGACCTGGTGGTGGAGCTCGATCGTGACGTGACCGTCGAGGAGGTCAACGCCGCGGTGAAGGCGGCGGCGGAGGGGCCGATGGCCGGGATCATGGAGTATGTCGAGGACCCCATCGTCTCCACCGACATCATCGGCAACCCGCACTCCTCGATCTTCGATGCCGGCGGGACTCAGGTGCTGGGCGGCAACCTGGTCAAGGTGATGTCCTGGTACGACAACGAGTGGGGCTACTCCAACCGTGTCGTCGATCTGGCCAAGCGTCTGGCCGAGGTGATGGAGAAAGCACCGGCTTAGGGGGGAAACCCCCTCCGGCCCTCCGGGCCACTCCCCCAACGTCGCTTCGCTCCTGGGGGAGGAAACGAGCGACCCGTTTCTCCCCCCGCAGGGGGGAGTACCGCCGAAGGCGGGGAGGGGGGAGGGAACGCTGCTTACTCGAGGAGGGAGAGGACCGTCGAGCGGAAGTCGTTGGGTTGGAAGGGCTTGGTGACGAATGCGTCCGCCCCGCCTTCGTTGGCCCGACGTCGCGACTCTTCCTCAGCGTGGGCAGTGAGGACCACGACCGGGATGTTCTTGGTCGCCTCGTCCCTGCGGATCCGATCGAGCACCTCCCAGCCGTCCATGCCGGGGAGCCCGATGTCGAGAACGACCAGGTCAGGGGACTCCGAACCGACCGCCGAGAGCCCGCTCTTCCCGTCTTCACGGGTGACGATCTCGAGATCGGCGGCGCGGAGACATACCTCGATGAGCCGCCTGATGACGGCCGAGTCCTCAACAACGAGTATCCGCGAGCCCATGTAGTTCACCTCTGGTCTTTTACCCCTATGAGGGAGGTATGCCACTACATCGGCAACGACGCGCTCACGGTTTAGACATTCTGGAGGGGCTGGGCGCCGGGCAGCGTCAGCTCCTCGATGAACTGCTCCAACTGGCGCAGGGTGCGCACCTCGTGGACTGAGGTGCAATGGGCGGCGTAGTGCGACATTGCCGAGTCCCCCGTATCCCAATAGGCCTCGGGCTCTGGATTGAGCCAGACGACGGCCCGGGCCGCCTTGGCAATGTCACCCAGGACCGAGCCACGTGGAGGGCGATAGTTGTTGCGGGCGTCGCCGGTGATAATCACCGTGGTGCGGGGAGTGAGCTGGCGGCCGTACCGGTTGTTGAAGGTCTCCAGCGAGTTGCCATAGTCGGAGTGCCCGTCGAGCCAGATCACCTCCGCCTCGCTCGTGATCCGCTGTAGCGCCGAGCTGAAATCGACACCAGGCCCGAAGAGGTCGCTGACCTCGTCGATGGTGTCGACGAAGGCGAAGGAGCGCAGTTTGGAGAAATGGGTCGACATGGCGTGGGTGAACTGAAGGGTGAATCTGGAGAAGGTGGCCATCGAGCCACTTATGTCACACAGGAGCCACACCTCGGGACGGTGGGGCCGGGGATGACGGAACTGGGGGTCGGCTGGCACTCCCCCGGTGGCCAGGGACTTGCGCATGGTCCGGCGGAAGTCGAGCCGGCCGGCGCGCTGGCGGCGACGGCGGGCGAGACGGGCGGCCAGCTTCCTGGTCAACGGCCCGATTGCAGCCTCCATCTCCTGGAGGTCCTTGGTGGTGGCATGCATCAGGTCGACATCCTCGATCAAAGGCCGGCGCAGGGTGCGGGCTACCGCATCACGTCCCCGGTCGGCGACGAGACGCCGTCGGATCTCCTCCTCGATCTCCTCCCGCAGTCGCTCGATCCTGTCCTCCACCTCCTCACGCAGGAGACGGCGATCGAACTCCGACATGTCGGTGTCGTCCATGAGGGCCGCGATCAGACGCTCTTCGAGCTCCTTCAGGTCGAGCCGGCGCAATGTCCGGTAGAGGTAGTAGGTCCCTCCGACCGGCCGCCCCGGCTCCATGCCGGCCAGCTCGTCCACGGCGGTGCGGGCACCACTACGGATCGCCGCCTCGTCGAGACCGGCCAGCGCTTGGAGCAGGGAATCCAGGAGCTGGTCGAGGTCGAATGGGGCCGGTTGCGGCTGTTCGGCGCCGTCCGCCCCCGGGAAATCCGGCGACGGTCCCTGGTCCCCCGTCTCGGAGACCGGTTGGGGGACGGTCGAGAAGTAGACGTCGAAGGCGGTGTCGAAGGCACGCTCGTGGCGCAGGTTCTTGATCAGGGTGGCTCGCAAGGTCTCACGGAGCGCTACCCGATCTCCGATCTCGACCGCCTCGACGGCTCGCATCCCGTCGATCGCCTCCACCATCGACACCGGGACGCCGGCTGCGCGCAGCTCGTCGATGAACCCGGTGATTATCCCGAGCACGTCAGTTCTGCGGGCTCGAGGTCAGCTCCTTGGCCGCCTTCTCGATGTCGGCCTGGTATTTGAGGAGCACATGCAGTGTGTCACCCAGGATCGCCTCGTCGACATCGTCGATGGAGAGGGCGAGGAGGGTGCGGGCCCAGTCGATGGTCTCGGACACCGACGGTGCCTTCTTCAGGTCGAGACTCCTGATGGAGCGGGCGACCTTCGCCACCTGGCTCGCCAGATGCTCGGAGAGCCCCGGCACCCGGGCGGCAAGGATCTCCTGCTCCCGCCCGGCATCGGGGTAGTCGATATGGAGGAAGAGACAACGCCGCTTCAGGGCCTCGCTGAGCTCTCTGGTGTTGTTGGAGGTGAGGATGACCATCGGCTGCGTGGTCGCCTCCATGGTCCCCAACTCCGGAATCGAGACCTGGAAGTCGGAGAGGATCTCCAAGAGCAGCGCCTCGGTCTCGACCTCCACACGGTCGACCTCGTCGATGAGCAGGACCACGGGATCCTCGGAGCGGATCGCCTCGAGCAGGGGACGGGTGAGCAGGAAGTCCTCGGAGAAGATGTCCTGTTCGATGTTCTCCCAGTCGTGGTCGACGTCGGCCTGGATCCTCAACAGCTGCTTCTTGTAGTTCCACTCGTAGAGCGCCTTGGCCTCGTCCAGGCCCTCGTAGCACTGGAGCCGGATCAGGTCACGGCCCGTCATCAGGGCCAGCGACTTGGCCAGCTCGGTCTTCCCCACGCCTGCCGGGCCCTCCACCAGGATCGGCTTGTCGAGCCGGTCGGCGAGAAACACCACCTGCGCTATCCGGTCGTCGGGCAGGTAATCGACCGAGCGCAAGGCAGCGGCCACCGATTGCGGGCTTTCGAAGTTCATTGGTCTCCCTGGAGCAAACCCCCATTCTACGGGTGGCGAGGCCACCTACCCCTTTTGGCGCGGAGATCTCGACCTATAGGTCGAGATC
>JBOGET010000054.1:0-20039 GCA_050741975.1 Acidimicrobiia bacterium | reverse complement strand
CCCCGAAGCTCGACGAGGAGGAAGTCCCGGTGATCGACACGGCCGACCTCCGCGCCCTGCTAGCCGCGGCCAAGGGCACCGGATTCTCTGAACGTAGGGACACCGCGCTGATCATGATGCCCTTGGACACCGATGGCAGACTCTCCGAGATCGCCAACCTCAAAGTTGACGACCTCGATCTGAAAACGCATGGTGTCGCCCACGTATTCGGGAAGGGCGGGAGGGCTCGAGCGCTGCCGAAGGGCCCCGCACCTTGAAGGCGGTCGACTCCTACCTTCGAGCTCGGCGCCGCCACATCGCCGCGTCAGAGCCGTGGCTGTGGTTGGGAGGAAAGGGTCGGCTCACCGGTATTGGAGTCAGACAGATGATCCGCCGCCGCTGCTGGGAAGCGGGAATCCCACAACTCAACCCGCATCAGTTCCGGCACACCTTCGCCCACGCGTCTTGGCTGGTGGAGGCTCAGAAGGTGACCTGATGAGATTGGCCGGCTGGCGGTCCCGAGCCATGCTGAGCCGCTATGCGGCCAGCACCGCCGACGAGCGAGCCAGCGCCGCACCCCGCCGCTACTCACCCGTCGAACGGCTCTAAAAACGTCAGCTCCAGGTGAAACAGAGATATCGCCAAGTCTTGTGGATCGGGTCTGGTGGTCAGCCTGCAAGAGCCATCGCGGCAATTGTCGTCGTCCTGGTCGGCTGCGCCCCCTTTCCCCATGACCTCCTCGCTGCCAGCGAGAAGGTCATCGGCGCCCCGACGTCAACTCAGCCCACAGGCTGATCAGGACCGGCAACAAGAACAATCCCTCCCCCGCCCACATCTCCAAGCGAGGACATATGGGAAACGGTCACTCCTCGTCGTCACACCGCCTGGGCGTCGAACCGGGACTAGGCGTCAAGACGCCTGGTGGAGTACATCAAGTCACTTGGCTAGCTCCGCCGGTAGGGCACGTGCCCGGTGCTATGAGACCGGATCCGATAGAGACCCGTGGCGGCGGTGATATACATGGTTCGAGCGTCCTGGTCGCCCCAGGCCAGGTTGGAGGCTATCTCCGGCGTGCGGATTCGCCCAAGCACCTCACCTTGGACCGAGCACACCCAGATCCCTCCCGGCCCGGTGCAGTAGATGTTGCCCTCAATGTCGAGCTTCAAGCCATCCGGCACACCTTCGCCGTCGTCGCCGAGCTCCACGAGAACCTCTCCACCGGACAGTTTCCAGTCCGGGGAGACCCCGAAGGAGCGGATGTGTCCCCTCTCCGAGTCGTCCACATACAGGACCTGCTCATCGGGAGTGAGGACAAGACCATTGGGGCCTTCGAAGTCGTCGACGAGGAGCTTCGGCTCGTGGGCGCCAGGCGGGAGCAGGTATACGCCGCGGACATCGAGCTCGTGCTGAGCCGGGCCGCCGTAGCCCTCCGTCAGCCCGTAGTGAGGGTCGGTGAAGATGACCGAGCCGTCCCCGGCCACGATGACGTCGTTCGGGGCATTCAGACGCTCCCCCCGGTAGCTGTCGACCAGCACCTCCAGCTCCCCTTCGACCTCCCGGGTGATGCGCCGGGTTCGGTGCTCACAAGAGACGAGACGCCCCTCGTGATCGAAGGTCAGCCCGTTGGCGAACTGGCTCGGCTCCCGGTACACCTCCACCTCGCCGTTCCGATACCGGTGAATGACGTTGCCGGAGATATCGGAGAAGTAGAGGACCCCCTGGGAGAAGTCCCACACCGGGCCTTCGGTCCATTGGAAACCGTTGGCCAGGTGCTCCAGCTCGGCGGCCGGCTCCACCAGACGCTCCATGTCCTTCTCGAAGACCTCCACGGTCATCTTGACCACCTCCTTCTCGACTGCCGCTCGTCACGGTCATCACCTCTCACCGAACCCCCGGTCGGCGATCACCACCTGCCATCGTGGGTCGACCGGACGATCGTCCAGGCGGACCCGCAGCGTGCCGATTCCCTCGATCTCGCCCTCGATGACGTCCCCCGCCCCACAGGGACCTGCAGGCGGGGTTCCGCCGGTGACGAGATCACCTGGGTGCAGGGTGGAGAACGTAGAGATGAACGAGATCAGCTCCGGAAGCTGATGCCGCATCTCATTGGTCGAGGACTTGGCCACGAGCCGGCCGTTGTGTCGACGCCGCATGGCCAGCCCCGACTCCAGATCCAGCTCGTCGGGAGTGACGATCCAAGGCCCGCACGGCGCGAACCCGTCCATATTCTTAGCCCACTGTTGGTGATCACGGTTGGCCAGCTCGATCTCATGGAACACCAGGTCGTCGAGGATCGTGAAACCGAAGATTCCCCCCGCCGCCTGGCCCGGATCGGCCCCGGTGAGACGCCTCGCCATGACAGCGGTCAGCTCCCACTCATGGAAGACGGTCCCGTAGCCACTAGGCACCCCCACCACCGAATCGTGCCCGGTCAAAGCCGAGGGCGCCTTCAAGAAGATGTTGGGAGCCTTCAGGTGATCGAGGCCGAGTTGGCGCCGGTAATCCTCGAAGTTCAAGCCCGTGCACCAAATCTTGGAGGGATGCGGGACCGGGGGCAGGAATCGCGCCTCCTCCAGAGGGATCCCGCGACCCTGGTGAGCGGCCAGTGAGGATGCCTCTCCGCCCGATTCCAGGAAAGACCGCAGGCTCGGAGCGAGCCCGCCGGCGTCGACCAACTCTCCGACGTCGAGATCAACCACTCCCCAGACAACCTCGCCCCCGGTCTCGATGGTGGCCACTCTCATCCGCGGCCCCCGGAGGATGGCGCCGCACAGGTGGAGGGGCTCCGGCTTGAGGTACCCTCGCCTGCAAGCGATCCATCGGTAGCAAGATGAAGGCCGCCCGGCTCTACGAATTCGATCCCCAAGTGCGCGGACCCGAGTTCCTCCGTGTGGAGGAGGTGCCGGAGCCTCAGATCGCGGAGCCCGACGACGTGATCGTGCGGGTGCGTGGGGCGGGTGTGTGCCGCACCGACCTCCACATCGTGCAGGGCCTGTGGGAGGACGCCCTGGTCACCGATCCTCCCTACATCATGGGGCATGAGAACGCCGGATCGGTGGAGGAAGTCGGGCCCGGCGTGGAGCGCTTCGGGTCGGGCGACCCGGTGGTGATCGCCCCCGGGATGACGGACGGCACCTGTTCCCGGTGCCGAGAGGGGCTCGACAACCTGTGCGAGTCGCTGGTCTGGCAGGGCATCCAGATCGACGGGGGCTTCGCCGAGCTGCTGCGCACCAAGGAACGGAACTTGATCCGCGTCCCGGACGGAATGGAGCCGAGGCAGGCCGCCCCCTACGCCGACGCCGGCCTGACCGGCTACCACGCCGCCAAGCGGGCAGCCCGGGTGCTCACCCCTGACGCCTGGGCGGTGGTGATCGGGGTCGGTGGCCTGGGACACGTCGGCATCCAGGCACTGCGGGCCCTCACCCCGGCACGCATCGTGGCCATCGACATCTCGGAGGAGGCCCTGCGACTCGCCGGGGAGCTGGGCGCCGACGAGGTGGTGCCGGCCAACGAGGACCCGGTCGGGCGGGTGCTGGAGCTCACCGGAGGTCGAGGAGCCGAAGCGGTGCTCGACTTCGTGGCCGAGGGGGACGTGCCCCAACAGGCCTTCGCCATGACCCGCAACGGCGGCACCTACCTCATCATCGGCTACGGCGGTGTGCTCTCCGTTCCCACCATGGCCATGATCGCCGGCGAGAAGCAGATCGTGGGCAACCTGGGGGGCACCTTCCGCGAGCTCGAAGAGCTGATGAGCCTGGCGCGGCGGGGGAAAGTGACCCTGCTCACCCAGGAGTACCCGCTCGCCGAGGTCAACCAGGCCATGGCCGACCTCCATCACGGCAGGGTGCGGGGTCGGGCGGTGCTCATCCCCTAGCGGCGTAGGCATACAGCTCCCAGGCGCCCATCGCTCCAAGCGGCTCCTCCACCCGCCGCACCTCGGTGGTCCAGGGCCGATCCTCTAAGAGCTGCCGGTAGACGACCGCCAACGCCCCTCGGCCGCTGAGCGCCACCCGGCCGGGAAGCCGGTCGTCGGCCCGCTGCTCCAGGGCGCTGAGGTCGGCCTCCGCCACCGCCCCGTGAACGAAGGCCGAACAGGTCTCGGGATCGGCTCCCTGCAGCCGATTGAGCAGCCGGGTGACGAACAAGGCCCGGCTGAGACCAGCCTCCCTGGCCACCCGACTCCCCTCCTCCACCGCTTCCCGGTCCGTGGCCCCCCCATCCGGATCGATCAGGCCGGCGAGGATGGTCTCCCGGTGAAGGGCCCACAGCAGTTCACCGCTCAACGTCGTAAAGCTCCAAGCGATCCGGGCGTCGTCGTCCACCACGACGAACTTGCTGTGGGAGCCGGAGGAGACGAACATGAACGGGCACGCCGGCCGGCCGGTGGAGAGTAGCCCCATCACCTCGGTCTCCTCGCCTCGCATGAAGTCGGCCCGGGCTACGCCACCGTCGGCGGTGTAGAGCACCCCCGGCACCAGGAGGATGGGGACCGGCAGGTGCTCGGGGTAGGACCGTTCCTCCATTCCACCGGCCAGGGTGTGACGGTCGACCGGTGCCTTGAGGTGCGGGAGCTCCTCCAGTCCGAGCTCGGAAGTGACCATGCCGAAAGCCACCACCGCCTCGACCTCGTCCCAGTGGGAGCGTCCCGCAGCCAACGCCCGGTCGGCCACCTCCCGCACCTGTCCGGCCAGCCAGCCGGCCCCCTTGGCCCGGGCCAGATCGCGAGCCCCGGCGCGGGCTGCCGCCTGGCCGCGAACCTCTCCCTCGTCGACCAGCCACGCCCGGGTGGAGGTGGTCCCGGAATCTACCGCCACGATGCGCATCTCATCCACCCCCCATGCGGCGGCTCACCTCCTGGGCGGCGGCCATGGTGGCCTTGGCCAGCTCGCCGCGGAGCCGCTTCTCCGGAAGGCGCCCGGCCGGGCCGGCGATGGAGACGGCGGCCAGCCCTCCTTCATGAGGCACCTGGATTGGAGTGGCCACGCAGCGCACCCCCGGCTCGTGCTCCTCAAGGTCAAGCGAGAAACCCCGTTCCCGGATGCGTGCCAGCTCGGCCCGCAGGGCTTCCGGCTCGGCGATGGTGCTGGGCGTGAACACTTCAAGGGTTCCCCGCCGCTCCAATTCCGCCACCGGATCACCGGGGCTCGAGGCCAACAGCGCCTTGCCCAGCCCAGTGCAGTGAGCGGGGGCGGTGCGCCCCACCCGCGACATCATGATCCCCACCGCCCGCCGGGTCTCCAGCTTCTCGAGGTAGACCACCCGGTAGTCGTTGTCCAGCACCGCCAGGTGGACAGTCTCGTCGAAGCGGTCTCGTAGCCCGGCCATCACCGGGGCAGCTTCCCGACGCAAGTCGACCTGCTCCAGATAGGCCTGCCCCAGCTCCAGACAGCGCAAGCCCAGCCGGTATTGATCGGAGCCCGCTACCCGTTCCACCAACCGCTCCTGCTCCAGGGTACGGAGCAGTCGGAAGGCGGTCGGCTTGGCCAGGCCGGAACCGCTCGCAAGCTGGTCCAGGGTGGCCCCACCGTTCTGGCTGCGGAGCAGGACGAGCAGCGAGGCGGCCCGCACGACCGCCCTTACCGTGTAACTGTCACCCGAGGCCGGCCGGCTCATCGGGTCCTCACCGTCCGTTCGCCTTCCTGGTCAAGCTCCTGAGGCTCTCGCACCGGTTCCGAGGAAGGCGGATGGCCTCGCCCCGCCACCCGGCGCAGCAGACGCCCCAGCTCGCTTCGCCACATGTCCACTCCCACCGCAGCGGCGACGATGATCCCGAGGGTGATGTTCTGCCAGGCGGCCGGCACCGCGTTCAGGTTGAGGCCGTTCTGCACGATGACGATGGTGAGTGCCCCGAACAGGGTGGCCACGATGTGCCCCTGGCCGCCGAACAGGCTGGCTCCGCCGATCACGGCGGCGGCAATCGCCATCAGCTCCATCCCCACCCCGTAGTTGGGGGAGCCGGAGTCGAGGCGGGCCGTTAGCAACACCCCGCCCAGGGCGGCGGTGGTCCCCGCGATCACGAAGGCCTTGGTGCGAACCCGGTTGACGCTGATCCCCGAGAGGCGGGCGGCCGACTCGTTCCCCCCCACCGCATACATCTCGCGGCCGCCTTCCGTGTAGCGGAGGTAGAAGTGGGCCAAGGTGTAGAGCACCACCACATAGACGAAGGGATAGGAGAGGCCGAGGAACTGGCCGTAGAAGAGCGGGTTGAGCCGGGGAGAGACCGAGAAGATCGGGGTTCCCCCGGTGTAGAGGAAGGCCAGGCCGCGAAAGATTGAGAGGGTGCCCAGGGTGAAGATGAAGGAGGGGATCCGCCCGTAGCTGGAAAGAATCCCGTTCACTAGGCCCAGAGCCGCCCCCATCAACAGCATGAGAAGAATGGTGAGGGAGACGGGCAACCCGAGGTTCTTGATCAGACCGGCCATGATCACGGTGGTGAGGGCGAGGAGCGAGCCCGAGGAGAGGTCGATCTGGCCGGTGACGATGACGATGGTTGCCCCGATGGCCACGATGGCCACGATCGCCACCTGCAAGGAGACGTTGATCAGGTTCTGGCCGTCCAGGAAGCGGTCGGTGGTGAGGGCCACCAGCCCGGCGATCCCCAGCATGATCAGGAGCGGCCCGGCTAGCTGTGACGACAGCGAGGCGCCCAGACGGCGCAGGACCCGGTTCACGAGACCGCCTCCAGGCCTCCCGAGGCCATCTCCACCAGCTCGTGCTCGGCCAGGTCCCCGGCTGCGGACACGTGCATCACGGTCCCGTCTCGCACCACCGCCACCCGGTCGCTGATGGCCAGCAGCTCCGGGTAGTCGGAGCTGATCAGGATGACCGAAGCCCCGCCTCGGGTGAGTCGGCTGATCACCCGGTACACCTCCAGCTTGGCCTGAACGTCGATCCCCTGAGTCGGCTCGTCGAGGATCAGCAGCCCGGCCTCCGAGAACAGCCAGCGCCCCAGCACCACCTTCTGCTGGTTGCCGCCCGAGAGGAACCGCACGCTGCGGTCGGCCGCCCGGCCGTGGATGTCCAACTCCTCCACGAGCTCACCGGCTCGGGCCCTCTCCGTCTTCAGGCTGAGCACCGGCCCTCGCTTGATCTTGTGCAGAGCGGCCATCGTCACGTTGGGGGGGAGTGAGAAGTTGAAGAAGAGGCCGTCCGCCCGGCGGTTCTCGGGGAGGTAGGCGATGCCGGCCTGGATGGCATCAGCGGGGCCGGTCAGCTTGAAGGGGCGGCCATCGAGGCGGATCTCCCCGGCCACCAACCGATCGAGGCCGAACAGGGCGCGGGCGATCTCGGTGCGACCGGACCCCACCACCCCACCCAACCCCAGCACCTCCCCGGCCGCCACCGAAAAGCTCGCCCCTCGCACCTTGTCGGCCGTGGAGATGCCCAATACCTCCAGCCGGGGCCTCCGCCTGACCTCATCCTTCTCCCGCGGGTAATACTCCTCCAGGTCGGTTCCGATCATCATGCGGATCACCCGCCGGAGCGTGACCTCCGAGCGAGCGGCAGTGCCCACCTTCCTGCCGTCGCGCAGCACGCTCACCACGTCGCATGCCTGCAGGATCTCATCCAGGCGGTGGGAGATGTAAAGCACGGCGGTCCCCTGGGAGGCCAGCAGGCGGATGACCCCATGCAGCCGTTCGGCTTCTCCCGGGCCGAGGGCGGCGGTGGGCTCGTCGAGGATCAGGAGCGACATGTCCAGGGAGATGGCCTTGGCGATCTCCACGAGCTGTTGCTCGGCCACCGACAGTGAGCCCACCGGTCGGTCGGGATCGAGCTCGATGCCGAGGCGCTGCAGGGTCCGGGCTGATCCCGAACGGGCGGCCCGCCAGTCCACCCATGCGAGACGACGGGGAAAACGCCCCAGGTAGACGTTCTCGGCCACGGTGAGGGAGGGGACCAGTGAGAATTCCTGGTGGATGGTGGCCACCCCTCGGTCCCGGGCCGCGCTCGGGGTGCGTAGGTCAACCGGCTCCCCGAGGTGAAGCATCCGCCCCGATTCGGGCGGATGCACTCCGGAGAGCACCTTCACCAGGGTCGACTTACCGCTGCCGTTCTCACCCACCAGGGCATGGATCTCTCCCGGACGTAGATCGAGGGACACCCGGTCCAGCGCCTGCACCCCGGGGAAGGCCTTGCAGATCTCCTCCAGCCTCCACAGGGGTGCGGCGTTCGACTCCTCCCGGTCGCTCAGCAGTCGTAGTCCTTGGAGAGAAGAGGGAAGAGGGTCTCGGGCCGGCAGATGTACTCCATGGCGTTGGTCGCGTCGACGATCACTGTCGGGGTCTCCACATAGAAGCCGTCGAAGCTGCCCCTCAGGCATGCGTCGGTCACCTCCATCACCGTCTCTCCCATCAGGAAGGGAGTGGTGTTGACGGTGGCCTGCCACTCACCGGCCGCGATCTCCTCCAGCGCCTGGGTATCCCCGTCGTTGCCGAGGATAATCACGTCTTCCCGCCCCAGCTCCTCGGCGGCGATGTTGGCGCCAATCGACATGTAATCGTTGGCGGTCATGATCATCTCGATCTCGGGATGAGCCTGGAGCAGGTCCCGGCCCGCCTGGTTGCCGCCCTCCACGTTCCAGTTGCCGGGCAAACTGGCCACCACCTCCATGCCGGGCTCATCGGCGATGGCATCCAGGAACCCACCTATCCGCTCGGTGGAGTGATAGCCGGGCAGACCCTCGATGATACCGATCTTGGCCTCCCCGCCCACCAGCTCGATGGCGTAGTCGCCCATTTTGAGCGTGCCGGCTCGCTGCTGGTAGCCCACCACGCCGTGCACCGGGGTGGGAAAGTCGGCTATGTCCGAGTTGACGATGACTACCGCTACCCCGGCGTCGGTGGCCTGTTCCACCAGCGGGGCGGCCGCAACCTCGTCATGGGTGGAGAGGATTATGGCGTCCACCTCCTGGGTGAGGACGTCTTGGATCATCCCCATCTGCCCGGCGATATCGGCGCCGCTCTGGGGCGCCAGCATGAAGGTCTCGTGACTCAATTCCGCTGCCTTGGCATTCAGACCCTCACCGATGGCGATGTAGTAAGGAAACTCGGTGGCCGGGGGCATATAGGCGATGGTGGCCGGGCCTTCGCCGGCGTACTTCAGATCAGCGCACGCCAGGGCGGCCTCCCCGGCTCCCTCCTCGCCGATGGTGGTGGCCACCCCGGCGGTCGTGCCGGAGCCGGCCGTGGTGACCGACCCGGTGTCGGTGGCGCCACCACATGCAACCGCCAGCACGGCGAACAGCATGCAGACGATCAATGGGGATCTGGCTCTCATGTGCTCCTCCTCGGTCGCTGCCCGATCCGTTCTGTTTCATCAGACGAAATCTAGTATCGTGCAGCGAAATTAGGACGAGTGTACGAGGGGGATCGTAAGGCTGTCAACGGAACCGGGGCGCGAGCCGTCAGGCCTGTTTCACCAGGCAAACCGATAGAAGGGTGTCTTCGGTGATGCCGTGCCAGTCGTGTTCTGTGGCGGGCAGGAAGACATAGAGCTCGGGCCCCTGGTAGGACAGTTCGGTTCCATCCGGCAGACCGAGCGAGCCCCGTCCTCTCACCACCTGGCAGAAGGCGACGTCGGGGCTCGAGTGCATGGCAAAGGACCCGCCGGACTTGATCTCGACCAGTTGAATCTCGCCCCCGGGGACCTGAAGCACCTCGACAAGGCTCACCTGGTCGAGGGTCCTGCCGTCGTACTCCTCAAACGGCTCCCAATCGGGAGCGCCGTTGACCTCGTAACCGACCCCGTCCTCTAGTCGAAAAACGGTAGTTCTCATTGCTCCTCCTCCTTTTGCTCGACCCCCAATGCTTCGAGCACGATCTCCAACGCCGCCACGCCGGTGCGTTCCACGGCCTCGACCGTCGAAGCCCCGGCATGAGGGCTGGCCAGGAAACCCGGGAGATCCCACAACCTCGATGCAGGATCCGGCCGTTCCTCGAAGTCGTCGAAGGCGGCGCCGGATAGATGCCCCGAAGCCAGCGCATCGGCTACCGCCTCGATGTCAGCCACGGCGAACCGAGCGGTGTTGACCAGGAAAGCGCCGGGACGGGTCCTGGCCAGAAAGGAGGCGTCGACCATGTTTCGCGTTTCCTCCGTGAGCGGGACGTGAAGTGATATCGCGTCGGACCCGGAGGTGAGCTCGTCCAGCGTCACCAGAGGGACCTCGGCTTGGGTAATGAAGGGATCGTGGGCAACGACCTCCATCCCCATCGACCCTGCCATGCCGGCGACCCGTCCTCCCACCTGCCCCAGCCCGATCAGACCCAACCGCCTTCCGGTCAGCTCCACGCCTACGTCACGGTTCCACCTTCCGGCGGAAGCCGATGTGTAGTGGGGCACGATCCGGCGGGCAAGGGCGAAGAGAAGGGCCAGCGTCAGCTCGGCAACAGCCTGCGAGTTGGCACCCGGTGTCGACCTCACCCTGACGCCTCGCTGCTGCGCGGCGGCGAGGTCGATGTTGTCCAACCCGCTCCCGTACTTGGCAACAACCCGCACCGGACCTGAGTCGAGAACCCTGGCCGTGACCGGGTCGATGCCAACTATCAATGCCTCGCAATCGTCCACCAACTCAATCATCTCGTCCTCGGTGAGATGACGGTCGACCGACGGGTACCGAGGCGTGAGACCGGAGGCGGCCAGAACCTCCTGGTGCCGGCCCGGCACCTGGCGGAAGGAGCGAGGGCTGATCGCCAACGGTCTCAACGGCTCAGCCGCTCGAACACCGGTCCCGAAGCCTTGTCCAGCTCCCGGTAGGCCTCCAGATACCGGCGATACGTGCCATGTCGCTCGGGGTCAGGCCGGAGCGGATTCCCGGTCGGTTGCCAGCGGCGAGCCGTCTCCGCAAGATCGGGTACGGCCAGGTGGCCGGTCCCGGCCGCCGCGATCAGGGCGTCTCCCAAAACCCCGCACTCCTCGCGCATGGTGGGAACCCACTCGATTCCGAGCACATCGGCCTTGATCTGATTCCACAAACCCGATCTGGCGCCCCCACCCAGAACTCTGGCCTCACTAGGCGTCTTCCCACCGATCTCGGCCATGAGCCGGGCCCAATCCGCATACTGGTAGGCGATGCCCTCCAGGATCGCCCGGAACATGTGGCCGTACTCGTGGCCTCCGGTCAGTCCTGTCCACCCGCCTCGGACGTGTGGGTCCGGGGGCAGCACTCTCCCCTGGAAGTGGGGATACCAGAGCAGACCGCCGGAGCCAGGCTCCACTGCGGCAGCCATTGCGTGCAGGCGCTCATATGCGTCGGAACCAGCAAGCTTGGCGACCTCGTCCCGGAACCAACGCAGGGCCAGCCCGGCACCGTTGATGAAGGCGACCGAGAAGAAGGTGCCGGGGATGACCGAATTGGTGGCCATGAAGGTTCGGTTGGCCACATCCGGGGCGTACTCGTCGAGGCACAGGGCGAAAACGCAGGCCGTGCCGGCCGAATCGAAGGCCTGACCTGGCTCGACAACGCCGGCTCCCAGGGAGGACGCCGCCTGGTCGCCGGCCCCGGCAACGACCGGCGTACCCACCGGCAGCCCGGTGGCCCTGGCCGCCTCTTTGCTGACAACGCCGACCACGTCGAGCGGGTCGACGATGTTCGGCAGCAACCGTCGATCGACCTCGAACTCCTCGATCAGCTCCTCAGACCACACGCCGCGCTGGGTGTCGGCGAGGTTCGTGAAGTGCAGGTACGTACGGTCGATGAAGGCATCCTCGACGCCGAGACCGGCAAGACGTCCGGCCACATAGGCGCCCGGTACCACGAACTTCTCGATTCGCTCATAGTCCTGGGGCCGTTCGTGTCGCCACCACAGTATCTTCGGACCGTGGGAGTAGGTCGGGGGACAACCCGACAGCTCCGTTACCCGCTCGCCACTTTCGCTCATGTGCTCGATGTAAGGAGCGCAACGGGAGTCGAGCCATGAGTCGAAGTGAGTCGCAGGGCTGAAACGATCATCGATGCTGCCGATGCCCGACATCTGACCGGAGAAGGCAACACCGCCGATCTCGACGTCACCGCCCGCCGCCTCCAGGGCGCTGCGAATGGTTCGAACTGCCGAACTCTCTATCTCGTCGAGGCTTTGCTCGACGACACCGGGTCGGAGTGTGTGCACCGGGACTTCTTCGAACGCCTGAGCCAGGATGCGACCGTCAAGGGAAACGAGGGCGGCTTTGGTCCCCATCGTGCCCAAGTCGCAGCCGACGAAGGCGAGCATCGCCTCAACTCCGATATCGACTGTTGGGGACAATCCGCGGACCGTCATCGCCCTTCAATACGACCACGGGAAAGCCTTTCTCCTCGATGGTGGCGTAGTCATGGCCGGCGTCCCCGACGTATGCGGCGAAAAAGACCAAGGGTTCGTCTCCGATATTCACACTGCGGTGGGCCCATCCCCCCGGCACGTAGTTGATCGTTCCCGGCTCGATCGGCTCTACGGCATGTCTTCCATCCTCTGTCGCCATGACCAGCATCCCGGTGCCGGACAGGCCGACATACACCTCCGAGCGATCTCGCACCTGGTGGAAATGCCCCTTGGTCATGTGGAACTCGTCGCCAACCATCCCCGGCTCGAGGATGGTGGTCGAGCACTGGATCTCCGAGCTCTCCTCGGGGACAGGCATCAGGAACACTCGGTAGACAAGACGATCCGGGTCAGCCACATCGTTCAGGTACATTCCTGTCATCCCGTCGAGCGTGCGTTCGATCCTCCCGAGATCCGGATCGAGGTGACCGGTCGCCAGGTTCATCACGACAGTGAATGGATCGAGTCTGGGAATCACCTCACAACCCTTTCTCCACTTCGACCAGCAGCTTCTTCTCATTGGGCCCACGGCCGCCGGCCAAACGTTCCCGTGCCTCTTCCAAGGTCATCAGACGCGCCGGGAGTCGGCCCAAATCGATCCGCCCGCCGTTTGCCAGCGCCAGAGCAAGCCGGTAGTCGCTTAGGCGCGACCCGGTAGACCCGATCAGGCTCAAGTGTCGATAGTGAACCACGTTGGGGTCGATCTCAGCACCGTCCGGCATCCCGGCAAACGCATGGACTCGCCCTCCAGTGGAGACGACATCCAGGGCGTGAGCCAGCGCCTCCGAGGTGGGGGCGGTCACCATCACCGCCGTGGGGCTCTCTCCGAGCGCCGACGCCGGGTCCTCGCCTGCCGAGACGACAGCGTCGGCGCCAAGCTCGGCCACCAGGCGTCGGCGTCGCTCCGACCTCTGCGACACCACCACCCGGGCACCCCGACTCTGGAGCGCCCACATGGCGAGGATCCCCATGGAGCCGGCGCCCACCACCAGCGCGGGCTCGCCCTCGCTCACAGCGAGCATCTCGACCGCGTGAAGGCAGCAGGCCAGCGGCTCGAGGAGGGATGCCTCCTTCAGGCCGAGAGAACCGAGGGGCACGACGTGGTGCTCCGGAACCTTCACATATTCGGCCAGTCCTCCATCGCGGTCGATGCCGATCGACGTCCGATCCGGACATCGATTCTCGAAGCCGGCCCGACAGAAGTCACATCTCCCACAACCGACATCGGGGTGGACCCCGACCATCGTCTGGTCCTCGAGGCGGCCTGCGATCTCGTGCCCGAGCACGCGCCGGGTCTCTGAGCCCTGAATCGCCAGCCTGTGGTCGGTGGCACAGACACCGGCCACGGCGACCTTGACCAGCAAGTCGCCATAGGACGGCCTGGGCACCGGTAGCTCGGCGAGACGCACCTCACCCGGCCGGCCGACTTGGATCGCTCTCATGGCCCACCCACCGATACCGCGCGGCCGTCGCTCAGGGAGCGGTTGATCGCCATCGCGGCTTCCAAGGCGCGATAACCGTCCTCGACCCCGGGGGAGGCAGCACCACCGTCGAGACAAAGAGCAGCAAAAGCAGCGTCCTCGGCTCGATATGCCTCGGCGAAAAGCCGGGCCCACCCACGAACAGGGTCGCTCCTCGCCTCGCCCTCACGGATCAGAAGTGGGCCATCCACCGGGCTTCCGGCGAAGACCACACCCTCGGACCCATACACCTCAATACGCGAGTCGTAGCCGTAGGTGGCGGGACAGGCGCCGTTGATATGGGCCAAGGCGCCGCCGTCGAGTTGAGCCTGGACCGAAACCATGTCCACGAACCCTGGGTAGGTCTCCGCCAGGTCGGGGCGCTTGGCGGCACGACCAATCGCGTTGACCGTGGAGAACTCCTGACCGGTCACCCACCGCACCGTGTCGATGTCGTGAGAGTTGACCTCGGCAACCAGACCTCCCGAGCGCGTCACGTCCAACGCCCACTCCGGGGGCAGACCTGGGCCACGGGTCGTCGAGAGCACCATCAGCGGCTCCCCGATCGCTCCATCCGAGATGAGGTGAGCCGCCCTTCTGAAGTCGTGGGCGAAGCGACGCATGAACGCCATCATGAAAATGGTCACCGACCTCCCCGCCGCCTGCCGGATGCTTCGTCCCTCATCCAGATTCGAGGCCAGGGGTTTCTCACTGAGGACGTGCTTTCCCGCGCCCAGAGCAGCCAACGAGACGGCGGCATGTGACGGAGTGGGCGAGGCGATGACGACGGCATCGAACCGCTCGTCGACCACCGCCTCCTCGGGGCTCTCGAAGGTGGGGCACGCCAACTCGTCTAACGCCGCGGCCCTGGCTTCGGGCGAGGGGTCGGCGAGCCCGGCCAACCGTGCCCCCGGCACCCCGGCTGCAAAATTGCGGGCATGGACCATCCCGGCCCTGCCCGCCCCTACCACCAGGACTTCGAGACTCCTCATGGGCCCGCTCCCCGAATCCCGGCACGACGACGCCACTGGTCCAGGGCAACCACCGCCACGATTATCAGCCCGTTCGAAACTCGTTGCCAGAACTCGGACACCCCGATGATGCTGAGACCATTTGAGAGCACACCGATGATCAGGATGCCGATCACGGTGCCCCCGATGGTGCCCTCCCCCCCGAAGAGGTTGGTCCCTCCGACCACCACTGCCGCGATCGACTGAAGCTCGTAGCCGTCACCCATGAGGGCGTTGGCACTGGAGAGACGCCCGGCGAGCAGGATCCCGGCAAAGGCGGAGATGAGCCCGGAAAGGGCGTAGATCCTGAACTTGGTCCGACCGACACTGATCCCGGAGGCATGCGCGGCCACAGGATTGCCTCCGACGGCGAGAGCGGACCGTCCCAGCTTCGACCGGCTCAGGATCACAGCCCCGACAATCGCAACCAGACCGGCCATCAATGCGATCACAGGTATCGACCCGAGCGAGCCCGCCCCCAAGTTGTTGACCGACTCGGGAAGTCTGCGCCCTTCCACCACCCGGTCAAAGGCGGGCACCGGTAGGCCGCCCGTCACCAGGAGCGCCACGCCTCTTACCGCCGAGAATGTCCCGAGGGTGGCGATGATGTCTGGGACCTTCCAGTAACGGATCACAAGGCCGTTGACCGCTCCCACCGCGAGACCGGCGCCCAACCCGACGGTCCATGCCACCGGCTCAGGGAGACCCCAATGAGCGAAGGAGACGGCCATCAGGCTTCCGGACAGCGCCGCGGTCGAGGCGACGGAAAGGTCGATTCCGGCCGTGACTATCACCAATGTCTGGGCGATCGCCAGAATGCCCGGCACGGCGAACTGACGAAGGATGTTGAGGAGGTTTCTGCCGGTGGGGAAGTCGGAGGTGAGCAGGGAGAAGACGAATACGAGCAGGACGAGGATGAGCAAGGCGCCACCGCGACCTCCTGCCGAGGTCAGAAGTCGGGCGATCGGGCTTCTCGGCATCGTCTGGCCATCGGTCTCTGCGCTTCTGGCTTCAGCCATTCAGCCCCCCTGCCGCCTCCATGATCTGGTGCTCGCTCACGGTGGGATCGAACTCGGCGACCAACCTCCCTGCGGACATGACCAGTATGCGATGACCCAGGTCCCGGGCCTCGCCTAACTCAGTGGTGCCGTAGAGGATTCCGGAGCCCTCGTCCGCCAAACGGCGCACCAGTCGGAACACTTCCGCCTTAGCCCCGACATCGATCCCCCGGGTCGGGTCGTCCATGATCAGGATTCTCGCCTCCGCACACATCCATCGGCCCAGAGTGACCTTCTGCTGGTTGCCTCCGGACAGTGTCCCGGCCAGGCGGTCCGGCGAGTCGACGCGGATGTCGAGCTGGTCTATTAGGCGCAAGGTTTCGGTTCTCTCCCATTCTCGGTCCACCAGCGGGCCACGACCCACCTGAAGGAAGGAGGCGAGGGTGATGTTGGCCGACAACGGCAATCTCGAAACCACCCCCATTGCCCGGTCGGGAGCTACATAACCCATACCTAGGGCTATGGCGTCGGCTGGTGATCGGAGGAGAACCTCTTCGCCGCCGATCCAGATGCTGCCGGTGACCGGTGGGTCCAAACCGAATAGGACCCTGGCCAGTTCCGATCTCCCTGAGCCGACCAGGCCAAACGTGGTCACGATCTCTCCCGCCCTGAGGTCCAGGTCTACCTCTCGGAGCTGCGGCGGCCGCCCCAGGTTGCGGGCACGGAGCAAGACCGGACCTTGTTTCGAGGTGACGGTCCTGTGTCCTTCCCCGGAGCCGACGAGTTTCCGGCCGACGACCATCCGCGCCAGGTCCCGTTCCGTCACCTCGCTGATGGGGTGGGATGCCACCCTCTTGCCGTCGCGCAGGACCGTTACACGATCTGCGATCTGGATTATCTCGGCGAGGCGGTGCGAGACGTAGATCACCGCCACACCGGAACCGGTGAGGTCCGAGACGATCTCGAACAACCGCCGGGACTCGCGCTCGGACAACGCGGACGTGGGCTCGTCGAGGAGGAGCACACGCGGATCGGTGGATAGCGCCTTGGCCATCTCCACGAGCTGACGCTGGGCCATACCCAGCTTCGAGACTTTCGCCTCGGGATCTACCTCGAGACCAACACGATCCAGGTGCCGTCTCGCCTGATCTTCCAGCGTGCGCCAATCGACAAACCCGCGCCGGCCCGGCCATCTGCCGAGAAGGACGTTCTCGGTCACCGTCAACGAGCCGACGAGGCTCATCTCCTGATAGACAATGGCGACACCGGCTCTCCTCGACCTTTCCGGAGAGCCAAAAGGCATCGGTCGGCCACCCACCTCCAGCTCACCCGCGTCGGGAACCACGGCTCCGGCGATCACCTTGATCAAGGTCGACTTCCCGGCGCCGTTCTCACCCAGAAGTGCGTGCACTTCGCCGGCGTCGACCTCGAAGTCGACGCCGGCGAGGGCTTGCACGCCCGGATACCGCTTGCTGATACCGCGGGCAGCCAATGCCCCCTTAGGGGCTAGTTGCACTCTGCCTTGATCCCTTCCCAGTCGATGGTGGGAAGAGAGGGGTCCGGGTAGAAGAGGTCGGCGTTGCCGTCGTACACGGTCCGGGGACGGATGTCCTCAGACTGTGGAACATCGAGGGCGCAAGCCAGCCTCACCGCGAACTCGGTCCCGAACCAACCCCACTCCGGGAAGCCGTGGTGGGTCTCGGCGATGATCTTCCCCTCGCGGATGGCGTCGGTGGACTCAGGCGTCACATCGTTGGTGAAGATAGCGACACCGTCCTCAGCCGGCCCGGCGGACCCCGAATCGTCGAGGATCCCGAGCCGCTCTGCGGTGATCATCGCCCCCAGACCCATCTCATTCGATGCGGCCCACACGAAGTCGAGCTCTTCAGGGCTGAACCTCGCGAAGAAGTCCTCGGCGGCGGCGATTCCTTTCTCCCGGTTCCAGTCGGCGGCGATCGGCTCGGCCAAGATCTCCACTCCCGGGTAGTCCCCGATCACGGAGTTGAACCCGTCCACTCGGGTCTGAGAAAAGAAGGTTCCCGCGATACCCTCGATGATCACGCCGTTGGCCTCAATGATGCTGGGATCGACATCGCCGTACAGATCCTGCCAGAACTCCAGGTCGAGGAACTGGTCGGGTGGGACGTCAACCGCCTCACCGGCTCCGAGCACCCCGGGCCCTCCGTAGGAGTCGAGCACGGCATAAGCCGAGACCATGGCCGCCTGGGTGTTATCGAACCCGATGTACGAGGCCACGTCTATGCCCTCCTGCTCCTCTAGCAGGTTGACCATTATCACCGGGATCCCCGCCTCGTTGGCAGCCTGGATACCGGGTTTCACGGCCTCGGTGTCGGCCGGTGAGATGGCGATGACATCAACTCCCTGGGAGACATAGTCCTCGAGAATCGCAAGCTGGTCGGCGAACGAGGTGTGTGTCGCAGGGGAACGGCTGATCACCTCGACGTCCAAGCCGGCTGCGTTCGCCTCTTCTGCGGCAGCTTCGAAGAAATCCGTAGCCGTCTGGAAGACACCGGTGATGTCCGGTGGCGTCCATCCGATCACGATCTGCTCCTCCCAGCGAGCGGTGCCACCGTCGTCCCCGGCAGTAGTCGTTGGCTCGTCATCACCGGCCGACGTGGTAGTCGCTCCCTCACCAGTCGAAGTCGTGTCGCCTGCTCCATCATCGGCGCAGGCCGCTGCGATCATCGCCAGCACCAGGATGAGTGCCGTCATCCAGGATCTCTTCATCGTTCCTCCTCCTTGTTCCAGGTCAAACGACGGTGTACCCACCGTCGATGACGAGTTCCGTTCCGTTCAGATATGAGGCGCCGTCCGACGCGGCGAAGACCACCGCGGCGGCTATCTCCTCTGGTTTGCCGAGCCGTTGCGCCGGACGGCTTGACGCAAGCGTCCGCTCGTGAGCCTCGGGATCGGGAGCCGACGCGATCGCCTCGTCGACCAGCGGGGTTCGAGTGGTGCCAGGGCATATGGAGACCGCTCTGATCCCGCGTGAGGCATAGTCGGCTGTTATGGAGCGGGTCAGCATGATGAGACCCGCCTTCGAGATGTTGTAGGCGACCTGGCCGGGCACCGCCACGAGGCCGGCTTCGCTGGCGATGTTGATGATGACCCCCGACCCTTGAGCAAGCATCACCTCCAGGGCGAGTTTCGTCATGGCTACCGGAACACGGAGATTGAGCTCCAACAAACGGTCGTATCGCTCCAGATCGAGCTCTTCGACGCCGGCCCGAAAGTGGATACCTGCGTTGTTGACGAGGAGATCGACGGTCCCGGTGCCGTCGACTATGGCTTGCACCAACTGACGTCGGGTCTCCGGGTCGGTCAGGTCACCGCCGATGAATGACCCGCCCGACCTGTGCTCGAGCTCAGAAGCAACCTTCTCCCCTTCCGCCAAGTTGGTGCCGCTGGCAAGCACCCACCAACCGGCATCACCCAGGGCGAGGGCCGTGGCACGCCCGATGCCGCTGGTCGCGCCGGTAACCAGGGCCGAGGCCACGTGTCACACCCCCAGGCGGAGCACGGACGGGTCGAGACCCGCCTGTGCTGCCAGGTTGTGATTGAGGACCTGGACCTCGATCTTGGTGCGATCTGCCCGGTGCCAGGCCCGATAGAACTCAACCGGGACCAGGGACTCATCCCAGGCCACGGACTCCACGAAGAGCAACGGCGAGCCCTGGTCGACCTCCAACAGCTCCGCCAACTCCTCCTCGGCCGTCAGGGCCTCCACCACCCGCCGGCCGCCCGCAACGGTGAATCCGGCTCCCTCGGCGAAGGCACGGTAGAGGGAGCCGTTGACCAGGTCGGCGTCCATGACCGCCGGGGCGAGACTCGGGACGAGATAGTTGACCACGTACATGACCACGCGGCCGTCGACCCAGCGCAGCCTCTCCATGATCACGCCTTCCGACCCGACCTCCAGACCCAGCGCCTCCGCAGCGAACCCCGGGAGTGCGGCCAGCTCGCGCCGGATGAGCCGAGAAACGACCTCATGCCCCTTGCGTGCAGCCTCGTCGTAGAAACCCTGCGAGGACTGGAGAAACCAGAGCTGGGGATAGGTCTGGCTGACAAAGGTGCCTCTTCCCTTCTCCCGACGGATCATCCCCTCGTTCTCGAGCTGGGAAAGCGCCTGACGAACCGTGGTGCGGGAGAGGTGGAAGTGTTGGCAGATCTCCGGTTCGGACGGGATCTGCTCGTCTGGCGCCCACCGGCCGGTGGATATCTCTTGGATGAGGATCTTCTTGAGTTGGAAGTAGAAGGGGATCGGAGAGCTTCGGTCGA
>JBOGET010000053.1:0-5561 GCA_050741975.1 Acidimicrobiia bacterium | reverse complement strand
CTCGACGCCTTGACCGCGTTCACCGCAGGATCGGCGTACGTGAACCATCGTGAGGACGTCAGCGGGACATTGGCGGTGGGTATGCTCGCCGATCTCGTGGTCCTCGACCGCGATCCAATGGCGAGTGGGCGCATCCGCGACGCCTCTGTGGTGATGACCGTGGCCGGCGGACGGGTGGTTTTCGAGGAGATGTGATGGCAAAACCCGCTGTCGAGCTGGCAGGTGTCACCAAGAGGTTCGGTGAGGACGTTGTCGCGGTGGACGGGATCGACCTCACCGTGGACGACGGGGAGTTCTTCTCACTGCTCGGCCCTTCCGGATGCGGGAAGACGACCACCCTGCGCATAATCGCCGGTTTCGAGTTCCCCACCGAGGGCAGTGTGCGCATCCACGGGTCGGAGATGGGGCTGAAGCCGCCCAACCAGCGCCCGGTGAACACCGTCTTCCAGTCCTACGCCCTCTTCCCCCACATGACGGTGGCCGAGAACGTCGCCTTCGGGCTCCACATGAATAAGGTCGAGAAGTCGGAGGTCCAGAAGCGGGTGAGCAGGGTGCTCGATCAGGTCCAGCTCTCGAAGCGGGCGGATGCCAGGCCGAACCAGCTCTCGGGTGGCATGCAGCAGAGGGTGGCACTGGCCCGCGCCTTGGTGAACGAGCCCGAGGTCCTCCTTCTGGATGAGCCGCTGGGGGCCCTCGACCTCAAGCTGAGACAGGCGATGCAGGTGGAGCTGAAAGACCTGCAGGGCAGGGTCGGGATCACCTTCATCTACGTCACTCACGATCAGGAGGAGGCATTGACCATGTCGGACCGGATCGGGGTGATGAGCGAGGGGAGACTGCTCCAGGTAGGTCGGTCCGAGGAGATCTACGAGCGCCCGACCTCGCGCTTCGTCGCCGACTTCATCGGAGACATCAACCTCATCGACGTGACCATGAACGGCTCGGACACCGCTCGGCTCGGCAGTGGGGTCGAGATCGGGGTCCCTGCCGGGAGCGCCTCGCCCGAAGGGCAGGCCACCCTGGCATTGCGGCCCGAGCGGCTGGCGCTTTACGACTTGGACGAGGAGGTTCCTTCCGGGCACAACCGGGTGCGGGTGCGGGTGAAGAGACGGCTCTACTACGGCGACGTCTACTTCTACGACGTGGACGCCGGCATCGGGACCGAGATCGAGGTCAAAGAGGAGAACCGGCCCGGGGTCGAGCTGTATGAGGTCGGCGACGAGGCCTACCTCGTCTGGAGCCCGGAGGCCGCCAACCTGGTGTCGTCCTGATGACGGCTCCTACGGCAACAGAGTCGGCCAGCACCGGCGCAGTCACGCCGGAGCTCGAGGCGGCTGCCCGTAAGGCGGAGGCGAGAAGGGGTTTCCTCATCGCCCTCCCCTCGTATGTCTACCTGGTCCTTCTGTTCGTGGTCCCACTCGTCCTGGTGTTCGTCTACTCCTTCGCCACCAGGGACGCCACCGGTCTCACCATCCTCGAGGACTGGAACCTCGAGTCCTACAAGCGGTTGTTCTCTGCCGAGGTGCTCGAGATCTTCGTCAGGTCGTTGGTTCTCGCCCTGGTCACGACAGCGATCTGCCTGGTCTTTGCCTATCCCTTCGCGTTCTACATCGCCACCAGGTCGCCCCGGGTGCGCAACATCCTCCTGGTGTTAGTGATGATCCCGTTCTGGTCGAACTTCCTGGTCAGGACATATGCGTGGCGGGTCATCCTCGGCTCGGAGGGCCCGCTGTCCCAGCTCAGCGAGCTGCTCGGAGGGGAGCCGTTCCGGCTCCTGTTCACCAACACCGCCGTGTTGATCGGGCTGGTCTACGGGTTCATGCCATTCATGGTGCTACCCCTCTATGCCGCACTGGAGCGGATGGACTGGCGTCTGGTGGAAGCGGCCCGGGACCTGTACGCCAATGGCTGGACCGCATTTCGCAAGGTCACGCTCCCCCTATCCATGCCCGGAGTCGTGGCCGGATCGATCCTCGTGTTCATCCCCTCCCTCGGCGCCTATGTCACCCCGGCGTTGCTCGGGGGCGCCCGAACGGTCCTGATGGGGGACTACATCGTCAGCCAATTCCTGGCGGCCCGCAACTGGCCCTTCGGCTCGGCACTCTCCTTCGCCGTGATGTTCGTGATGCTCCTGGCCACCATCTTTTATTTCCGGGCCGGGGCGAGGACACTGTGAACGAGGGCTCCGCACCCAAGGGGCCGGTCGACCGGCTTCTCGGTCTCAACGCCTGGGTGGTCTATCTCTTCTTCTATGCCCCGATCTTCCTGTTGATCTTCTTCTCCTTCAACGACAACGAAAACGTGGGCATCTGGACCGAGCCCTCGTTGCGCTGGTACGGCGAGATGTTCCAGGACGAACGAGTGATGGGCGCCTTGCGCAACTCCTTGGTCGTGGCCTTCTTCTCGACGATCGTGTCCACGGTGTTGGGGACGATGCTGGCCATCGCCCTCGAGCGCTACCGGTTTCGGGGGCGGGGGACCCTGGACGGGATCGCCTATCTCCCCATCATCATCCCCGACGTGACCATGGCCGTCATGCTCCTCGTCTTTTTCTTCCAGGCTTTCGGGGTCCTCGGCGATCTCTTCGCGGTGCGGATGACCACCGGGTTGACCACGATCGCCCTTGCTCATATCGCCTTCAGCATCTCGTTCGTGGCCGTGGTGGTCCGGGCCCGCCTCTCCCAACTCGACAACTCACTCGAAGAGGTGGCGGCGGACCTCTACGCCAATCGCTGGCAGGCCTTTCGCAAGGTCACCCTTCCCCTCATCGCACCTGGAGTCGCCGGCGGGGCTCTGCTGGCGCTGACCCTGTCCCTCGATGACGTCGTGGTGACCCAGTTCGTGTCCGGGGCAGGGTCGACCACCCTGCCCGTGTACGTATTCGGTTTGGTGCGACGGGGGGTGACTCCCCTGATCAACGCGGTGAGCACGGTGATGCTGGTCGCTTCGATGGTCCTGGTCGGGATCTCGCTCGGCTTTCAGCGCGGCGCCGAGACCCGGGCGCAGAGGCTGGCCGATCCCGAGAGGGTCCTCGAGGAGATTTCGACCGATTGACCGCCGAATCGGGCGTGAGCGTCGCCCGGAGACCCCCGGTACCGATAAGGTGTCACTGCGGAACGCAGCAAATCGACGATTCCCGGGAGGATTAACGAGATGCAAACGAAGGCACGGCTCATTGCCTCTCTCATGGTGCTGGCGTTGGTGATCGCAGCTTGTGGCGGCGACGACACCGGCGGTGAGACCGGGGACACATCTGTTGACGGAACCGAATCACCCGATGGGGCGACCGGGGCCAATTGTGCGCTGGACGAGATCGACGGTGACCTCAACTTCTACAACTGGTCCGAGTACATGGATCCCGAGTTGGTCACTGCCTTCGAAGAGGAGCACGGGATCGACATCGTCGAGGACTTCTACGAGTCCAACGAGGCCCTGATCGCCCAGATGCAGGCCGGTGCCGTCTACGACCTGATCGTGCCCTCCGACTACATGGTGGGGATCATGATCGACAACGGGCTCCTGGCCCCGATCAATGATGCGGCAGTGCCCAATCTCTCCAACCTGGAGCCACGATTCACCGACCTTCCCTATGACCCGGGGCCGGAGTACTCGGCCGCCTATCAGTACGGGACGACCGGTCTCGGCGTCAATGTCTCGGCCGTCGGCGAGGACTTTCCCCGAAGCTGGGCGCTTCTGTTCGATCCAGAGCTGACCGAGAGCTTCCCCGGCGGGGTGTCCGTGCTCAACGACCCGAGAGAGGCGATGGGAGCAGCCCTCAAATACCTCGGCTACTCCTTGAACGACACCGAGTTGGAGCATCTACAGGAGGCGGCGGACACCATCACTGCGGCTCTCGGGGGGATCGCAACCTTCGACTCGGACCAATACGACGAGGCCTTGGTGTCGGGTGAGGTCGCCGTGTCACATGGCTACTCGGGAAACATGATCATCAGCATCGGCGAGGCGGAGAACCCTGACGACTACGAGTACATACTTCCCGAAGAGGGGGCGACCCTGTGGATCGACAACATGGCGGTCCCGGCCAACGCCGAGCACCCCTGCACGGCGTTCACCTTCATCAACTATCTCCTCGATGCCGAGAATGGCGCCGCCCTGACCAACTGGAACTACTACGGAACTCCGAACGCGGCGTCGGTGGACTTCGTCGACCCCGAGGTGATCGAGTTCTATGCCCCGACCTTCGAGGCCGAGGGCTTGGAGGTCATCGAGGACACCGGCGACTACGAGATCAACTTCACCGACTACCTGGCACAGGCGAAGAGCTAGTGGTCTGGCAGGCGGCGGGCCACTGTACGGCGTGACATCAGGACCGGGACGGTGACGCGCCCGGTCCTGGCCGCGGCCGTCATCGCCTCCTTGCTACTCGGGGTCCCGCCCGCCCCGGCTACGGCGAGCAACGAGGCGGTCGGACGGAACTCGGTCGGGGTGGTCGATCAGGGTGGTGGGTGGAAGCTGACCGATCCGGTCACGGGCGGTCGGCCCGACTTCACCTACGGCGATCCTGCCGATATCCCCTTTGCCGGGGATTGGGACTGTGACGGAATCGCCACCCCCGGCCGGCGTTCCACCGGCCAGGTCTTTCTCGGCAACAGCAACAGCGCCGGGGTGGCCGATGCCACCTTCGTCTTCGGAAATCGGGGCGATTACCCGCTGACAGGGGATTTCGATGGCGACGGGTGTGACAGCTTGTCTGTCTACCGCCCGTCTGAGGCGGGCCTCTACATCATCAACCGGATGGGCGCCGACGGCGGCGGGTTGGGCCCGGCCGAGATGCACTACGTCTATGGCGACCCTGGTGACGTGCCCTTCGCCGGTGATTGGGACGGTGACGGGATCGACACCGTCGGCCTCTATCGACCGGCAACAGCAACTGTCTATTTGCGTGATTCCAACTCGACCGGGGTCGCCGACCTCATCGTGAGAAGCGGAATGGGGGTCCCGGTCGCCGGTGACTTCGGCATCCTGCCCGACCCGCCTTCGGGTCCCGCGGTGACCCTGTCCATGGTCTCGAGAGAGGCGTGGGGTGCTCGCCCCGCCGAGACGTGGCGGATGCTCCACCACACCATCTCCCGTCTCACCGTCCACCACGCCGGGACCCAGCCCTCGGGCTCCGGGCCGCCCCGCTACCGGGGGTGGCAGAGCGATCACATGGACGGCCAAGGCTGGCCCGACCTGGCCTACCACGTGATCATCGGTGTCGACGGGACGATCTACGAGGGTCGTGACCCTGCCGATCGAGGGGACAGCGCCACTAGCTATGACACCGACCGGCACTTCCAGGTGGTCGTGGACGGCAACTTCGAGGTCGACCTGCCGACCCCGGCCCAGCTCGATTCCCTGGCCGCGGTGCTGGCTTGGGCCGCCGAGCACTACGGGGTATCACCCGCCACCATCAGCGGTCATCGGGACCATGCCGCAACCCTCTGCCCCGGTGGTCATCTCCAGGACATGATCGCTTCCGGTGAGCTACGGGCCGCGGTCGAGGCCCTGATCGCTGACAGGCGGGGTCGAGCTCGATGGGCCTTGACCCCGCCTCCCCC
>JBOGET010000052.1:0-1559 GCA_050741975.1 Acidimicrobiia bacterium | reverse complement strand
AGGGCGGCGACGGCGTCGACCAGGTCGTCCGAGTTGGTGAGCCGGGCCAGGAAGCTGCGGGCGGGAGCCTCCCCGGCGTCGTCATGTCCCCAGGACCGCCAGCGGCCGTCGCGGAACTCGGTGGTCGGCGGCTTCCCGAGGTCATGGCAGAGGACGGCGAGACCGACGATGAGGTCGGCTTCGTTGTCGTCGCCGGTGCGTCGGGCCGCGAAGGCATCGAGGCAGTGGAGGGTGTGGGTCCAGACGTCGCCCTCCGGGTGCCACACGGGATCCTGCTCGACGCCGATCATGGTCTCCAACTCCGGCCAGAAGCGCAGCCATCCGATGTGCTCCAAGAAACGCAGGCCCAGCGAAGGGGCAGCGCCCCGCAGCAGCAACTTGGTGAACTCCTCGAAGACCCGTTCCCGGGAGAGATGATCGGGCGTCAGGGTCCGGCACAACTCCACCGTCTCGGGCGCCGGCTCGAGCCGAAACCGGGCGATGAGCTGCGCCTCCCGCAAGTCGCGGAGGTTGTCCTCGGCGAACGGTTCCGACGTCAACGTCGGTGACCCCGTCACGCCCGAGCCTGTACCCGTGCGCCTACCCCGCCTGCTCGGCGGCGAGATCACCATCAAGGGCTATCCGCTCGAGATGGTCCATGCCGAGAAGATCGTGACCGCCGTCGCCCGCGGCACGCTCAACACCCGCTGGCGCGACTTCATGGACGTCGTCGGTCTCGCCCACCAGAGGTCGATCGACGGTGATGCCCTCATCGAATCCGTCCGCACTGTCGCCCGGCATCGAGGGACCGACCTCGCGCCACTCGCTCAGATCCTGGAAGGGTACGGCGACATCGGTCAACAGAAATGGGCAGCGTGGCGGCGCAAGCAGCAACTCGAAGACCACGCACCCGAGGCCTTCCCCGACCTCATCCAAGCGTTCATCTCGTTCGCCGACCCAGCCATCACCGGCACGCACTCCGGCCGATCGACCGTCCTCATCACCCCACTCGACACGGGCGGCTGATCCAAGGAGGGAGGTATCCTGACCGCCATGGGTGCCGCACTTCAGCCAGACGACAACGGTCACATCGACCTGGCGGTCGGCGATGCCCCGGTGCGGACCTATTACGTCCATACCGACCCAGACGGCGTCACCCACCTGATCCCCGTCGAACCCTACGAGAGCCTTCCCGCCCATGTCCGGGAAGTCCTCGACGAACAGAGGCGCAATCCGAAGCCTCTCGTCCACCGGCCCCGCAGGCCGGTCGATGAGACCTGAGCTCGTCTTCGAGGAAGACGCAGACCGGTACCTTCAGCAACTGGAAGGCGACCTCAACCAGGTGGCTCTGATGCGAGCCATCCACTCGCGCCTGAACTTCCTCGAAGACCACCCGGGCTCCCATTCCAACCGGCCCCTCGGGTATCGGGGTGGCCAGTGGCGCATCGACGTAGAGGACCACATGATCATCTGGGAGATGCGAGACGACCTGATCGTGGTCCGGTACATCGGCCCACAGTTGTGACGCGCCCTGTTCACCAGGGCAGCCCCTTGTGGCCGAGCCGAATACCCCTCCGTGG
>JBOGET010000051.1:0-17251 GCA_050741975.1 Acidimicrobiia bacterium | reverse complement strand
GCCTCAGACATTTGCGGAGAGCCACGTCTGCGGAAGCTGTCAACGGGCCAGGCGACATGCCGAGTCTCGCGTTTGACGCCCGTTAGACACCTGCATCCCCGACTCTCGAAATCCCCAACAACCACGGGCTTCCCCGCGATCACCGCGCCTGGTTCGTTCCCGTTTCCCTATCGCGTTTGACATCACTGAGCGTCACCAAATAGCGGCCGAACACCAGGATGAAGCTGAGGGTCGCCCCCAGCAACGCCGCCATCCACACCGGGCCGGTCAGAGCAACCACCACCACATAGGTAGACAGGAACCCCGGCACCGGGGCCGGTTCGGCGATCCGGAGCAGCGTCGGGTCGTCCGCTTCAACCCTTGGGCGCGGTTCGCTCCCTGATCAACGACTCGAGCTCGGCGAAGACACTTGGCATGGTCTTTTCCAGGGCCGTCAGTTCCGGCCCAAACATGACGAGGGCTTTGACCGGTGTACTCGCGATGACGGTGGCGGTGCGTAGGTGCGTCTCGAGCACACCGATCTCCCCAGCGACGTCACCGGGACCCAACTCGGCGATCTTGGAATCCCCCTCCCAGACCTCCACCGATCCCTCGAGAATGACGTACATGTCGTATGCCAAGGCTCCCTCGGTGATCATCTTGGTGCCCTCCGGGAGAGACACCTCGTCGGCGTGTTGGGCCACGACGTTGCGAACTCGTCGAGAGAGACCGGCGAACAGCGGGACCTCCTTGAGCACTTTCGGGTCCATTACTCATCTCCTCACGACGCGGTCTGATCCGACCGATGATCTCGCCCTATCCATGGCCAGATCATACGGGTTGAAGCCAGCCGCGATTGGAGAAGATCCCTCATCAGAAGATCAGATGGGGTCCGTCACCCACCGTCTGGTAGGCGATGTGCACGTGGCCGCTCCCGGCGTAAAGGGTGTCGGGTTCGATCGCGGAGCTCAAGCGCGGATCGTCATCACTCAGTCGAAGCGGCGTGGATGCCTGCCTGCCCACGGCACCGAGGCGCTCGAACTCGGCCAATGCAGCCCTCAGCTCCATGTCTGCCAGGGTTGCCGGCCCCGTCGACGCGGTAGCCATTCGCAAGATCAGCGTGGACCAATGCCGCCTCGAAGGGACGACCTAGGGCGGTGAATGACTTCAACGCATCGCAGGACCGCAGTCATCGCCGCATTTTGAGGGTTTCCCTCGGAGAGGTAAGCGCTGAACGCGGATTCGAAACGGACGGCCATGTCGTCGTGCCTGGCCCAGCCACCACAAGGCGTTGGCCGCCATGTCCTGCTGGGCGCTGGTGAGCGGCTGAGCCTTTTCTATACGCATCAGGAGATCATGGGTTTGCTCCCACCTCTTTGCGTGGAAGGCCGCTCGGGCTTCGGCCGCCATGAGCCGTGACACCCGGTTGAGCGTGGGTCCGAAGTAGTCGCCGTCCTGGCTCCTTGCCGTCCCGGTGTGAATCCCGATTCGAACCCTGATTGCCGGGGTGTCCCCGATCGTGTCGAGGATCGAAGGAGAGATCGAGCCGACCGCCATCGGATGGAATCTATCTCTCACCTCTTGGCGCCCTCCTTCGAACCGCGCGTCCCGCCGACCACCACGTCCCGATCCCGGAGGATGTCGGATGCATTGCTCACCCCCAAACCACGGAGAGTACGGTCGTCTTGTGAGCGAGCACTCGCGCCAGGAGGTGGCTCGGAAGGGCGGGGTCGACACCGGCTATGTGGACAGACTGGTTGAACTCGGGATCCTGAAACCCGAGAAGGGAGACGTTTTCTCGCCGGGTGATGTGCGCAAGGCGCGTTGGATTCAGAGCCTGGAACGGGCCGGGGTGCCGCTCGATGAGATGGCCGCAGCTGTGCGCAGGGGAGTTCTCTCATTCTCCTTCCTCGATACAAGCGCCTTCGATCGGTTCGAGGGGCTCGCCGGTGTCACGTTCAAAGAGGTGAGCGGAGCTACGGGCATACCGCTCGAGCTCCTGATGGTGGTCCGGGAGGCGTTCGGCCTATCCGAGCCACAGGCACACGACTACGTCCGTGAGGGTGAGCTATCGGTGATATCGGCGGTCGAGCTTCAGGTCACCCAGGGTTTCCGGCCCATCGCTATCGAAAGGTGGCTTCGGGTCTACGCCGACAGCCTGCGCCGCATGGCAGAGACGGAGGAGGACTGGTATCGGACCGAGGTCGTCGTGCCTCTCATCGAGGCGGGCATGACCGAAGCCGAGATGTTGGATGCGCAGGGCGAGCTCGGATCTCGGATGGCTCCCTTCATCGAGCAAGCGCTCCTCGCCATCTACCACGGGCAGCAGGAATACGTCTGGACGAAGAGCGTCATCGAGAATGTCGAAGGCGTCCTCGAAACGGCCGGACTGTACGAGCGACTACATCGACCACCGGCGGTCAGCTTCCTCGACCTCTCCGGCTACACGCGGCTGACCGAGGAACGGGGCGACGAGGCCGCAGCGGATCTGGCGGCGAGGTTGAGGGCTCTGGTCCGTCAGTCGTCAGGGGAACATGGTGGGGAGTCGGTCAAGTGGCTTGGGGACGGAGTGATGTTGTACTTCTCGAACCCAGGCAACGGTGTGCTGGCCTCTCTCGACATGGTGGAGCGCGCCGCGAACGATGCCCTTCCACCCGCCCGGGTTGGCATCCACGCCGGGCCGGTGATCTTCCAAGAGGGCGACTACTTCGGCCGGACAGTGAACATCGCGGCGAGGATCGCCGACTACGCCAGACCAGGCGAGGTGGTGGTGAGCCAGGAGGTGGTCGAGGCAGCATCGGAAAGTCCGCTCTCCTTCACCGAGATCGGGCCTGTCGCGTTGAAGGGTGTGATGGGCGACCTACGCCTTCACACCGCTCATCGACTCGACTGAAGGATCGCTCGGCCCTCCCCGACCCGATCTGAGTTCTGCGCCGGGCCTCCAGGGTCTAGATTTCACCGGGTGAGTACGTCGAGTCGGCCGCTGCCGTCGGGGCCGGTCACCTTTCTCTTCAGCGACATCGAGGGCTCCACCCAGCATTGGGAGAGGACACCTGAGGCAATGGCGTCCGCCCTGACCCGGCACAACCAGATCGTCGCCGATGCCGTCGCCTCTCACGGCGGGGACGTGTTCAAGACCGTCGGTGATGCGTTCTACACCGCCTTTGGCGATCCCGTCTCGGCGCTGAGGGCGGCGGTGGAGACCCAGCGCACCCTGGGGGAGGCGACCTGGCCCACCGACACCGGTCTCCGGGTTCGGATCGGCCTCCACACCGGGACCGCATGGAGCGAGGAGGGGGACTACAGCGGGCCCACCCTGAACCGGGTAGCCCGGTTGATGGCGGCCGGACACGGTGGTCAGATCCTGGTTTCGTCGGCCACCCAGCGTCTGCTCGGGGAGACGATGCCCGACGACATCGGCCTTCACTCCCTCGGTGTCCACCATCTCAAGGATCTCGACCGTCCCGAAGAGATCTTCCAGGTGGTCGTGGCCGGGGAGCTCGAGGAGTTCCCGTCGCTCCGCACCGTCGAGCCCGAGTCCTCCCAGTTGGCGGCACAGGCGAGGTCTGCCTTCCAGGCCAAAAAGTGGGAGGAGACCAGGGATCTGCTCCTCAGGCTGGAGCAGGGTCAGCCGCTCACCGGCGCGCAGCACGACATGCTCGCCAACACCCTGTGGTGGCTGGGGAGACACGAGGAGATGGTCACCCGGTTCGAATCCGCCTTCAACACCTATCTCGGCGAAGGGAACCCGCAGAACGCGGCCATGGCCGCCGCCGTTCTCTCCGAGACCTTCACCCACGCGCTGGCGCCGGACGTGGCCAGGGCATGGGAGCGGAAGGCCGAGCGGGTGCTCGAGGACGACTCGGATGCGGACTCCCTGGCCCGTGGCTACCTCCTGCGTTGGCAGACGGTGCATGCCCTGGAGGGGGACCATGACGTGGAGCGGGCCCTCGACCTGGCCAGCCGCGTGATGCAGATCGCCCGCCACCACGGTGACGGGAATTTGGAGGCGCTGGCCCTTCAGGACCAAGGAAAGATCAAGATCGCCTCCGGTGAGGTCGACGAGGGGATGGCGCTCATGGACGAGGCGATGCTCGCCGCCCTGGCCGGTGATGTGGCTCCCATGACGGTGGGGCGGAGTTTCTGCAACATGCTTTCGGTGTGCGAACAGACCGGGGACATCCGACGAGCCGGTCAGTGGAACGAGGCCGCTGAACGCTGGTGCAGCGAGAACGATCACGGCCCGTACCCCGGGGTGTGCCGGATCTTCAAGGCCGAGCTCCTCTGGCACAAGGGGCAGTGGACCCGGGCCGAGTCGGAGGTGATGAGAGCCAGCACCGAGCTGGGGATGCTCAGCGACGTCATCGGCGAGGCCCACTACCAGTACGGGGAGATGCGTCTTCGTGCCGGCGACGAGAAGAGCGCCGATGAGGCGTTCCAGGATGCGCTGGCCCGGGGTCGAGAGCCGATGCCCGGTTACGCACTGCTCCTGGCCCGGCGCGGGGACGTCGGAGCTGGCATCGATCTCCTGGAGAGATCGCTGCGCACTCCCGGCCTCACCCCTTGGGCCCGGGCCCGGCTCCTCCCGGCATTCATTCAGCTGCTCATCGAGGTTGGTGACCCGGACAGGGCCGAGACTGAGGTGACCGAGCTGGCCGAGATCGGGCGGATGTCGAGGTCGGAGTACTTCACCGCCCAGGCTCAGACCGGGGCGGGGAAGGTCGCTCTGATCAGGGGGAACCCGGCCGAGGCGATCGAGTCGCTCAAGGAGGCGTTGCGGACCTACAACACTCTCGGCCTCCCTTATGAGGCGGCCCTGGTCCGCGCCGAACTGGCCAATGCATACCGTCAGGATGGGGCCGCAACCCTGGCCGACATGGAGTCGCGCACCGCGCTGGCCGAGTTCGAGCGTCTCGGGGCGGTTGTCGAAGCGGGCATCATCACGTCGTCCTGACCGGGGTGTGGCCGAGGACGCCCTCGTCCGAACTCCGATCACGACTCGATGGCTCAGGTGTCGACGAGCACCTCGCCACCCGTAGCGGTTTCGTCAGAAGCTCGAGGGTTCTGTGCGAAATCGGACTGGTAAGGCATGCGGCCAGAGGAGGGGGCCTTCCGCGTGTCGTCTCCCTACAACGCTGGCAACTACACACCAGACCCGTCCCGTGCGCAGCCTGATCAGCGGCCGGTCAACCAGCCTGGTTCGGAGTCTCCAAACCTGTCGAGCAGGTAGTCACGCGACGCCTCGACCGCCCGGCGCGGCGCATCGAGTGACGCCTTGAGCTTGAAGTCCTCCTTGAGGATCTCGCCGTCGACGAAAACGGTCTTCACATTGGAGATATCCGCCGCACAGACGATCGCACCCGCCGGGTCGATGATCGGCGCCACGTTCACAGCCGACCCGTCGATGATCACGACGTCCGCCTTCTTCCCCGGTGTGAGCGACCCGGTGCGATCGGCGATCCCTGCCACCTCGGCCCCACCGATCGTGGCCCACGACAGCGCCTGACGAGCGGTGATGAGACCGGGCGAGGCCTCCAGGCCATCCAGGTCGTCGTCCCAGGCCTCTTCGTGCTTGCGCCCCCGCTCCGACCCGAAGACCGCGTGCATCTGGGTGAACTGGTCGGCCGATGCGGTCGTCGCAACGTCCGACGAAAGCCCGATCGGGACGTCGTACTCGATCGCGGTGACCGCCGGCGCCCACCCGTGTCCCATCTGGATCTCGATCTGCGGGGCGAAGCTGACGTTCCCTCCCGAGTCGCGGACTAGCTGCCACTCCTCGTCAGAGAAGTGGGAGGCGTGGACGTAGGTAGTGCCGGGATAGAGGAGATCCATGTCGCGCAACGCGGTGATCTGGCCCTTGGTGTAGCCGAACCGGTCCATAGCGACGTGAACCGTGATATCGATGCCGAGCTCCTTGGCCAACTCCCAGTCGTGATGCACGACATCGGGCTTGCAGAAGCCAGGCCCTCGTGTGGCGAGGCCCATGGTTACCCGGCCCTCGTCCGAACTGAAATACTGCGACCGCAGACGGCGCGCCTCGTCACCGTCCGAGGTCAGCACACTGCCGGTGTAGTCCGGGCCGAACCACCAGTCCACGAGCGAAGTGTTGGGGAAGCCATACGCGAAGACCGACTTGATGCCCGTCTCTTTGAGCGCCGCGACCGAGGCGTCGGCATGCTCGGGCGTGTTCATGATGTGGGCCCAGTCGACGAGCGTGGTGATGCCGGCGTTGATGCACTCGAGTGCGCCCCACTGTGTCGCCGAGTGAACGTCCTCTGGCCGGTAGTGCGGGGCGAACTTGTCGAGGATCGCGCTGAAGTATGTGATGAGTGCGAAGTCGGGGGCGCAGGTCCGGATGCACGTCTCCCACGTGTGCCGATGGGTGTCGATGAAGCCGGGGATGACGATGTCACCGGTCGCATCGATGACCCGAGCACCGTCGGCAGACAGGTCCTGGCCGATCGCGGCGATCGTGTCGTCTTCGATCAGCACGTCCGCTTTCGGCATCTCGCCGAGCTCAGGGTCCTGGGTAAGGACGATCCCGCCGCTGATGAGGATTCGGTCAGTCACAGGTCCGGCCCCTTTCTCCCTGCGGATCGGCCCCGCAGGCTGGCGAAGCGTGTCGATGAACTTCCTGGTGCGCGGATGCGTCAGCTCCAGACACCCGATCTCGCACCTCCCGAAGGATCGTAATCGTGCGCATCCTGATGGGTCTCGAGCGACACGTCCCGTTTCCCTCGGGGTTGGGTCTGGCGTCGAGCTCGGCGGCGACCTGAGTGACCACCTCGGCCCCGAAACGCGGCGCCACCTCGACCATCTCCACCGAACCCGGCATCGCCGGCAACCTAATCGCAGGTTGTGGGCAGGGGCGTAGCCTGAACACCGGCCTTCGGTATGACCAACACCGAATTCTTGACGGGGATCACATACGGCGCCGCGGTCATCGCCGCCGTCTTGGCCCTACCCGCCACCTGGTTCCTGCTTCGGCGATACCGGAGGTCGATCGTCCGGTTCATGGATCAGCGAGGGGGCTCTGCGGCGGCTCCCGGGCATGCCCCGTCGATCCAAGTTCGCGAGCCGTCGATGCCGCCTGCTGGGGTCGGAGCCGACCGGATCAGAGTCGGGCTGCTGCGGAATGTGAGCATCGTGGTCATGGTCGGAGTCCTCATTGCGGCCGCCTTCGCCCTCCTCTTCCTGCTTTGGAACGGCATCGATCTCTCGGTGTATCGCATCGCCTTCTTCACTTTGGCCTATGCCTGGCCGGTGGTGGTCGGGGTCTGGATCGTCTCCGGGGCTGATCGTCGGTTGGGGTGGGTCGCCCTCGGGACCTACTTCGTCCTCCTCTGGGCCGCCGGGCTGATCGGCGGTCTGGGCCCTCTGGATCCACTCCGCCAGTGGGTCTGGTCACTGGTACCCACCGCCGCCATCGCCGCCTTCCTCACCCGGCCATTGCGGGGTGTCGGCACGTTGGTCCTGGGGACGATGATGATCGGTGTCGTCGGCTCCCAGTCGATCGCCATCTGGGTGCTCGGGTCGGAGGCGAGGGCAGTGCTCTGGGCCGAGCTCTTCTCCGCGCTCGGCATCGAGGATGTGTTCCTGATGCTCGCCGGGCTCCAAGTTGGCGCGTTCATAGTGGCTGTGATCGCCGGTGTGATCGCCGTCCGACTGCTGGCGGCTTGGTATGAGAGACAGGGGTTCTCCGATCAAATGCTCCTCCTCGGCTCGTCGTTCCTGGTGTTCGCGATCGAGACGTCGGTGACCATCGACACCTCAACCTTCGGCGCCTTTGGGGTGGGTATGGCCATCTATGTCGTTCTCGGGGCACTGGCGTTGCTCCTCTATCGGTTGATCCGCCGGGAGAAACCGGCGGCCCCCAGTCTTCTCATGCTCAGGGTGTTCTCACCCCATCAGGGAACCACCCGCCTTCTCGACCGCGTGTCAGCCCGGTGGCGATACCTGGGACCGATCCGGATGATCGGCGGCCCCGACTTGGCGGTGGTCAACGTCGAACCAGACGAGTTCCTCCGGTTCGTGAGCGGAGGTATGCGCGAGACGTTCATCGACACCCCCGCCGCCCTGGATCGGCGGGTAGAGACCCTGCGAGTACGCCCGGATCCCGACGCCCGCCATCGTGTCGACGAGTTGTTCTGCTTCGACGACACGTGGCGAATCACGGTTGTCGCCCTCCTCGAGCGGAGTGATGCCGTACTGATGGACCTCAGGGGTTTCGGACCGGACAACCAGGGATGCATCGACGAGATCGAGATGCTCGGGGAGGAACGGGCTCTGACTCGGACCGTGATCCTGGTCGACGACACCACCGACCGCCGGTTGCTCGAGGAGGTCTTGCGGGCGGCGGAGGCCTTTCCAACCACGATCAGCGTGAATGACGAGGACGCCGACGAGGTGGTGGCGGCATGTCTGGCGGTGACCGCCGGGACCCGGGCCACTCCCGAAAGTAGGTTCCTCGAATCGGATTGAGATCCTGGCTGAAACAAGGTCTGGCCAGCCCGAAGATCTTCATCAGCTATCGCCGGAGCGATGCGGGGGGACACGCGGGCCGGCTCCAAGACGCGCTGGCCGCCTACTACGGCGACAGGGCGGTCTGGCTGGATCACACCGACATCGGCCCCGGGCAGGAGTTTGCCGAGGCGTTGGACCAGGCCCTGACCCACAGCGACGTCCTGCTGGCGATCATCGGGCCTGACTGGCTGACCGCAGAGAAGGAAGGTCGCCGCCGTCTCGATGACCCCGAGGACTGGGTGAGACGTGAGGTCGTCACCGCTCTCGGTTTGGGCCGGGTCCAGGTGATCCCGGTGTTGGTCGGCGAGGCCCCACTCCCCGAGCCTGAGGATCTGCCCGAGCCGCTGCAACGCATCCCCAAGCTGCAGGCGATCACGGTGCGTCCCGATCGGTTCGAGGACGATGTCGACCATCTCACCGAGCGAATCGGGGGATGGCGTCGTCGATGGCACGGCTTTCCCCTCTGGACCTGGCTGCTGGGGGCGGCCATGGTGGTCGGAGGTCTCACTGCGGCATTCGTGATCAGAAGCAACCGGCCCCCGCTGGTCGCCACCCAGCAGGTCTCCGCAATCGGCGGGATCCCAACCGAGATCGACATCGCATCCTGGGTCACCGATGAGGAGCCGGCAGGGCTCGTCTTCTCCATCGAGAACGAGACGGCTCATGGTGGGACCGTTGCCGACAACGGCGGGGGCCGGGTCACCTACACCGGCCCCGGGAGGTACAGCGGACCGGACTCGTTCGGATTCACGGTCAGGGATGAGCATGGCGCGCAAGCGAGCGAGATCGTGAACGTCACCGTCAGCCTGGGCCCGATCGGTGGCGACTTCAACGTCGCAGTCGCCGAATTCTCGGCCACCGCTCAGACGTCCGGGGCTCGTCTCTCCCATACGCTGTTCGAGCAGATCGCCACCACGTTGGGGGCCGAGACCGATGTGAACATCGAAGTGGCGGGGCCGAGCGAGGTTGGGGCATTGGCCGGTGACACTCCGGAGGGTCGAGCCGAGGCCGCCGCCGACCTGGCCGATCGGGTGGGAGCAGATGTGGTGGTTTACGGGACTCTCGAGATCCTCGATGGCCTGTCGAATCTGTCTGCCGAGTTCTACGTGTCGAGTCGGGGTTTGACCGGTGCCGAAGAGCTGGCCGGGGTCTACCCCCTGGACACAGTGTCCCTCGGCACCTCGGACCCTCTCGCCCTGAGTCAGGCCGCCTCCCGGTTCCTCGAGCCCAAGATCATCGCCCTCACCCAGCTCGCAATCGGGCTCAGCCACTACCAGCTGAACGAATACGCCGAAGCCGAGGCACTGTTCAACGAGGCGGTGGCCTCCTGGCCCAGCTCTGCCGGTCGTATCAACGGGCAGGAGGTCGTGCTCAGCCTGCTCGGCAATGTCAGCGGCCTGCAGGGCGACGTCGAAGCCGCCGACGACTTCTTCACCCGGGCCCTCGACCTCGACCCCGACTACTCCCGGGCCCGCTTCGGAGCGGCCGAGGTGGGGTTCCAGCGATCGAGAGGATCGCTCTGCGGAGGGAGCGGGGAGGCAGACATCGTCGGGCTCGAAGATGCGGTCCGCCAGTTCGAGGAGCTGATCGATCTGCCTGCACCGCCTCTCGCGTTTCTCCCCGAACGTGCCCGGCTCGAGATCGGACGGATCTACCAGTGCCTCACCCTGAACGGTGTCGACCGCCGCGACGACGCCAGAGAGATCCTGGAAGCCGTGATCGCCGACATCTCCGGCGAGACCAGGCTGCGCGACCTGGAGGCGGAGGCCCACTTCTCCCTGGGCATCTACCACCTGTTGAACGGCGATCGGCCGGCGGCCCTCGCCGAGTTCGACACCGCGGTCGACACCACCGTGAATCCCATCCGCAAACGTGGCTTCTACCTCTCCCTGGGCGTCATCCATCTCTGCCAGCTCGACCAGCCCGACCTGGCCGAGACCTACCTTCGCGCGGCGGAAGACCTGCCCGGGCCGCCTCTGGAACCAATCGACTGCGCGGCGAAGTGACGAGGCGTAGGGTGGGTATCCAATCGGCGAGGGAAGGTCGGGGATGAGCCATTCCGCCGCAGCCACAGCGATCGCGCTCCTCGTCGTTGTTGCCTGCGGTGGGGACGCCGAGTCTTCCACTACCTCGGGCTCCTCTTCAACGACCACGTCGACCAGCGTTCCGGGGACATCCCTTTCGACACAGGCGGGTTCGACGACACAGGTGACGACCACGCTCGATGGGACGGGCACCACCCAGGGTTCGCCGGACACATTGCCACCCATCATCGCCCAGGTCGGCTTCGCCTTCGCCACCGGTGCCGACCCGAGCATGCTGGTCGAGGTCTCGGTTGGCGAAAGCCCCGACGGTCCCTGGTCTCCGGCGGGCTTCGGCGATCCGCTCCCGACGCTCAGCGGTCCGAGGTTCTGGGTCCGCTTCAGCATCACCAATGTCGACGAACTCGGTGCGGTGCTCACGGATCTCGACATCTCGGGCTTCGATGCCGGCTCCTTTCTCGGCCAGGACATCTGCCATCTCGATTCCCCGATCCCTCCTGGCGGTGAGCAGACCTGCATCGTCGGGGGAGCGGACGGCTTCCCGGTTCAGCCCGGGCCCAACCAGAACGACTTCACCGCGGACGGTGTCGGAGACCGGCAGGGCGCGCCCGACCGGTGGTTCGCTCCCCAGATCCCCACCGCCCTCGGGTTCGCCGGCGCCCGGAACAGCTTCCTCCTCGTGTTCGACACCCCCGAAGGGGCTCGGTTCGACGGCACCGCCGACGCCTCCGAGGTCGTCATCGACATCGGAGGGCTCGGTCTCTCCCACCCGTTGAAGGTCGATTGCTCAGACCAATTCCCCGATGGGAGAAGTGCCACCGGAGGCAGCCCCACCACGGGAGAGCCGGCGCTGGCCGCATATGTGATCGAGAACTACTCGGCCGCCGGCGACCCAGGCGGGGGATGCACGCATGTCCCCACCGAGCAACTCGCCTTCGATCTCGACGGCAACAGCGATACCGCCTTCCTCTATGAAGGCGTGGTGGCCGATGCCACCAGCACCTCCACGGGTGGCTGAGGGGTCACATCGGCGGGTCTCGAGCGCGTAGCCTCTGCATCGAAAGGGGACTCGATGGGCCACATCACTTTCATTCACGGCATCATGAACCAGCCGGCGCGCGATCGGCTGCTGGGCACGTGGAAGCGGGACGTCGCGGATGGCGGCGACGGTGTCGATCTCGACGTCTACGGGGTCACTTCGTCGATGGTCTACTGGGCCGACGTGATGTATGCCGCAGCCACCGACGCCGGTGGCTCGGGCCAGGAGTCGATCGAGTACGAGGGGATCGAGCCGGGTGCTCTCACCGAGGTCGACGAGTCGTACATCGAGGAGGCCAGCGGTGAGGAGAAGGACTTCCTCGAGTCGATGATCGAGAATTACGACCTCGACCACCCCGAGGAGCCCGAAGCACCCGAGGTGACCCGTCCCGATCAAACGGTCTCGCCGTCACCAGGCGCCGAGGCCAGGGTGGCTGCGGCATCGGCACTGGAGGCGGTCCCGCTCCCGTGGTTCATCAAACGGCCACTGATGCGGGTCCTGCTCCGAGACGTCCACCACTATCTGTTCAACACCAGCCACTCCCCGCGATCTGGCTCGACCTACAAGGTGCGAGACGAGGTGAGGAACCGGTTCGTTCGGGATCTGGCGGCGGTCGAGGACGGCCCTCATGTCGTGGTTGCCCACAGTCTGGGCTCGGTGATCGCCTACGACTGCATCAAGCGGGTGGCGGACACCAAGAAGGTGGACATGCTCATCACCCTCGGCACCCCCCTCGGCATGTCCGAGATCCAGCACAACATGCGTCCGGAGTGGTCGAAGGACGACGGATATCCCGACGGTCTGCCCCACTGGGTGAATGTGGCCGACACCCTCGACCCGGTCTGTGTCGCCGACCCGTTCATCGCCAACGATTACAAGCGCCAGAAGACGAGTGCGGTGAGAGACGAGGCGGTGAACAACGGCGGGGCGTTCCGCCATCCCTCCGGCAAGTACTTCCGCCAGCCGGTGGTCCAGGAGGCGGTGCGACGAGGGCTCGGTCTTTGAGGGATGTCATTTCTCGACTCCCCACTCGGTGAGCGGCTGGCCGCCAGCCTCGAGGCCGGCAAACCCGACGACATCACCGATACCGTCGCGGAGGTCGAGGAAAAGGTCTGGAGCGGTGCGCTCGACTCCGGCCAGGTCGACGAGGTGCTCGAGGCGTTGCAGCGACACCGCCAGTTCCCCCATGTGATCACCATCGCCGACGCCGCGACCGCGGTGGATTCGATCACCAGCGCAGGTCGTCGCCGCTATTGCCAAGTCCTGATCGAGTCCGGCGCCCTGCACGCCGCCGAGCTCGCCTGCAGGGAGCTGTTGGACGTCGCCGACGACCCCAGGGAACGAGGGGAGGCGCTCGGGCTCCTGGGGCGGGTGCGCAAGCAGCGGTTTGTCACCGGGGGCAGGCCCAAGGACCTGCTTGCCGCCATCGACGCCTACCGCTTCGCCTACGCGGGCGGCACCGACCAGCCCTGGCACGGGATCAACCTGCTGGCGCTCGCCTGCCGGGCGGCCCGGGAGGGGATCACGGTGCCCGATGCGGTCGACACCCCCTCCCTGACCACAGCCATCCTCGAAGAAGTGAGAAAGACCGACCCCGAGGTGCGTCAGGTCTGGCACCGTGCCACCGAGATCGAGGCATTGCTCGCCTCGGGAGGCGACGAGTCTGCGATCGGGGAAGCGGTTGCCGCCGCGGAGCAACTCGCCGCCAGCCGCAGTGTCCGCGCCTTCGAACTGGAGAGTCTGCGCCGGCAGTTGACCGACATCTGGCAACTGGAGCCTCATCACCCCGTCCTCGTCGCCATCGCCGATCAGAAGCTCCATCTCGGCGCCAGGGCGGACGTCGAGCTTCCCGATTCGCCCCACCAACTGGAGAAGATCTTCGGGACCGCGCTACCAGTGGGATACAACCACCTGATGCGGGGGCTGCAATGTGCCGAGTCAGTGGCCAAGATCACCGATGCCTCGGGTGAGCCCTGGGGCACAGGCTTCCTGGTGAAAGGGAGCCTGATCCATCCCGACTTCGGGGAGACACCGGTCCTGGTGACCAATGCCCATGTCTGCAGCCCGGAGCCGGGGGTGGGAAAACTCCTCCCCGGTGAGGCCCGTGCCGTGTTCGACGTGACCAAGTCGGTTGACGGGTCGGGTCTGGTCATCACCGGCCTCGAGTGCATGTGGAGCTCGCCCCCGGGCACCTGCGACGTGACGTTTCTCCGCTACTCCGGGCCCGAGGCGGCCATTACCCAGCCGATCGAGGTCGCCCAGATACCCCAGCCTGTCACCGAGGGCGCCTACGTGTACGTGATTGGTCATCCAGCCGGCGGGGGGCTCAAGTTCTCGATCCGGGGCAACGACCTTCTCGCCTACGACCCCGAGATGTTCAAGGTGCATTACACCGCCCCCACGGAGGGGGGCAGCTCTGGAAGCCCGGTGTTCAACCAGGCATGGCAGCTGATGGCGGTGCACCATGCCGGAGATTCCAAGATGCGCCGTCTCGACCACCCCTCGGCTACCTATCAGGCGAACGAGGGGATCACGATAAAGGCAATACGAGAGGAATACGCCCGAAGTGGCCCATGAGACCATCCCCGCCGAGTTCCTCGACCCCGAAGGGGACGCGGAGAGCCAGGACCCGGAACTGGTGATGGAGGCGACGACCTCGACATTGCGCAAACTGTGGGATGACTGGATGTGCCGGCGAGGAGGTGGGAGTCACTCCGACGTCGAGTTCTGCGGGAAGAGGATCGGTGGAGTGCCTGTCCCGGCGATCGACGCTTATCGCGCCCTCGAGCAATCGCTTCGATCGGCGGGTTATGCACCGAGCTCGTGCTGGGCCTACAACTGCCGGCTCATCGCCGGCACCAACCAGCGGTCACTCCACTCGGCCGGGATCGCGGTGGACATCGACCCCGGCGACAACCCGTACACGGAGGGCGATCCCTTCTCCGGAAAGCTGAAGCCGGCTCACGTGGAGGCGGCGTTGGCGATCCGAAACCCCAAGGGGGGACGGGTTTGGTCGTGGGGTGGGAACTGGGGCACACCCGACCGGATGCACTTCCAATTGGACCAGGGGCCGACTGGGGTGGTGGTGGACTGGTCGACTGTCCCGGGTGGCGAGCCGGACGGGCCGATCGACATCGAGCCGGCTGACGTCGAGGAGGACGAGATGGTGTTGTCGAAAGGAAGCGAAGGCCCCGGAGTGAAACAGTTCCAGGAGTGTCTGCTCGTCTGGAACGCGGAAGCATTGCCCGAACACGGCGCCGATGGCGACTTTGGCTCCGAGACCGCCGATTGGGTGGGTCGTTTTCAGAAGGCCTTCGGGCTGGCGATCACCGGGAAGGTCGACGGTGTGACCGCAGCGTTGCTCATGATGCACTCCAGTTGAGACCAGGAGAGGCGTATTGGGGTCTTCCTCAGCTACCGCCGGGACGACACCGCCGGGGGGCCGGGCGGCTACATGACGCTCTCATCAGCCGGCTTGGTCCTCGCAACGTCTTCATGGATGTGGCAGTGATCGAGGTCGGGACCGACTTCATCGACCAGGTGGATCGGGCCATCGCCGACAGCGACGTCTCACCGGTCGTCATCGGGCCCAACTGGCTTGGCATCGAGGACGCCGACGGCCACGGCGTCTCGACGACCCGAATGATCACGTTCGGTCGGAGGTGCGCTCCGCACTGTTCTCCAACAACCCGGTGGTGCCGGTGCCGGTCGGCGGAGCGACTCTCCCCTCCGAAGCGGAGCTGCCCTCCGACCTGGCGACGCTGACCCGTCGCCAGGCCGTCGAGCTTCACGACGAGACATGGGCGCAGGACGTCGAGATGCTGACCCGTCGTCTCGCGGGCAAGGACCTGGTCCGACCCAGCCCCCGTTGGGTACCCGTCGCCATTGGTGTGCTTTCTGGGGACCGCGACGACATGACCCCTGGTGGCGCGGCCAGCGGTTTGATCGGATTCAATTCGACCCGGGATCCAACCGGTGCCGCACTTGTGCTCGAAACCGAGAGTGGCGTCCGGATCCACATCACGTCCGGCGCCTGACCGGTCGAGGTCGAAGCCAGGGTCGATCCCATCGGTACTATCCCTGTGTGGCGGCCGTCTTGTTCTCGGGGCACATGGTTGATGCCCCCGACCGCACCGAGCCACGCTTCCCACCCGACCGCGTCCCGCTGGTGCGGCGGGACATCGCCGAAGTCATCTGGCTGATAGACGACCCCGAGGAACGGGCGGTGTCCGGGCTGGCCTGTGGTGGGGATCTCCTGTTTGCCGAGGAGTGGCTGAAGACCGGACGATCACTACAGGCCTTTCTTCCCCGCCCGGCAGAAGAGTTCCTGGACGAGTCGGTGCGTTTTGCGGGCGAGGAGTGGGTCGCGTCGTTCCATCGGGTGAGCAGCGACCCGATGGTGAGTGTGGTCGGCCCCGACGACGAAATGCTCCGCCTTGAAGACCCACATACCGCCAACAACCTTCGGATGCTCCAGGCGGCCCGCAAGCAGGGCGGTCCCATTCAGGGTGTGTTCCTCTGGGACGGCAGCGGTGGTGATGGGCCTGGTGGCACTCAGCAGCTCGCCTCCCAGGTCCTCGAGGCAGGCGGAACTGTCACCATCCTCGATCCCAACCCTCGAGGCGGGTGATCCGCTTGCGACATCGGGCGCAGGCCGGTAGATCTTTCCGCTGGTCCCGATCAAGCTCCGTCGAGGGAGTTGCCCGCACGGAACTGGATCCCCGGGCTCGGTCGTGAACACCCTCAACGTCCGGCCTCGGGACCCGAGCCATGGGGGCCAACCTTCAGCGATCAGCACGTCCCGTTTCCCTACGCGCCTCCCTCGCTGGGAACCGCAGTGGCTGTTACTCGGCTGGCGTGTCTTGTTTCTGGTCTGATCGAAGCTTGCCCTTGCGTATGCGACTGGCTTCGGCGTCTGACAACCCTCGCTCCAAGGAATCCACCGCGGCGGGATCTCGATAGTGGGCTACCTCGGCGGGCGTCAGGGCGACAGCCTCATGCAAGACGAGCCCGCCATCGGGCAGGCTGTCGACTACGAGTTGTGTTGCCTTGACCCCGAACCGGGCCAGTGACACTCGTCCGCGGGCATCGACATCAACTATCACACGTTGCTGGCTCATGATTGATCCCTAGTGCTTTGCGGGGAGTCTATCACGCGCTGCCCCTTTTGCCCAAGATCGGTCTTTGCCCAGAATGGGTAGCACTCTTTGATAGGCTCTCATGGTGGATTTTGTCTTCACCGAGACGTTCTACACGGTCTACGCGAACTTGGATGACGACCGTGTGGTTGTCGTCGATGAGATCATCAAGCGGTTGCTTATCGACCATGGCTCGGGCTGGGCCCGTCAAGGGAAGATCGAGGGCAACAGGGGCGGGTCATGGATCATCACCATGACTGGTCTTGACTTCGAAGTTGCTCTCTATTGGGACTATCGCAATGACGATGAGGTCATCCTTGTTGCTCTAGTAGTCCGTGATCTGTGACGGCCCCGGAGCCTCTGTTACATCACCCGTCCCATTTGCCCTACCGCGCGTTTGGCATGAGGAGAGCTTCGGTGCCCTGCGATATCGTGATATCTCGATATCATGAAACCATGGAGCAAGCAGACCACTTTCCGTCTTCCTGAAGACCCGGCTAACGATGCGGGGGCGGTTGCTTGTCCAAACT
>JBOGET010000050.1:0-5391 GCA_050741975.1 Acidimicrobiia bacterium | reverse complement strand
GACCCGGTTCGCCTCGGCCAGGAGGTCGTCGATGTCGGTCCCGGACTCCTCGGCCAGCAGACGGCGGATTCCGGGAGAGACCTTGTCGAGGACGCCGGTCATCTTGTTCAGCACCGAGCGCTGTGCCTTCATCCGGGCCGCCTCGTCGGCGGGAGTGACCAGATCGTCGACGATCGACCCGTGGGCACGCGAGGCGACCAGGGGATCGGTCACGCCCCGCACCCACACCAATGACCTTCGGCCTGGCCCCCGGCCATCGGTGATCGGCTCGACGGCTGTGACTTCGTCGGATCGCACATAGGCCCCGTAACCCAACGCCACCAATTGACCGGCTTGTATCCGCATCGTCGCCTCCTGTCCGAACCTGGACAGTACCGAAGGGCAGTGACGGATCAGGTCCCGGAGGCGTCCTCCTTCAGGGTGTCGGCCACCAATGCGTTGGCATGGCCGTAGCCCATCCCATACTCGGATTTGAGCCAATTGACCAGCTCCATGTGCTTGGTCAGGTCGCTGGAGCGGATCAGAGCCTTCCACTCTGCGATGGGCCGCCCGTACTTCTTCTCGATCGAGGGGAAATACGAGGCCGGGCCCTGGATCGGCTCGCTGTTGTCTCCTGCCACGTGCCGAGGGTATCGCAACGGCGGGAAACTCCTCCTTCCCCCGAGACCCCTGCTGGTTGAATCGATCCGGTGTTCACCCCGATCCGCACCCGGCGCCTCTTGATCCGACCCTTCACGTCCGGTGACGCCGGCGGTCTCGCCGCCCGTCGCAACGATCCAGACGTGGCACGATTTCAGAACTGGGAGCTGCCCTATCCCCTGGAGCGGGCGGAGGAGGTGGTATCCGAGCTGGTGGCGATGGAGGGGCCGGAGAATGACGCGTGGTGGATGGCGGTGATGAGCGACTCCGACGGAGATGAGGCCTTCGGTGATCTGGCTCTCCATCTTTCCTGGCACGGGCCGAAGCGCCGAGGTGGGGTACACCCTGGACAAGGAGCACTGGGGGAGGGGCTATGCCACCGAGGCGCTGTCCGCACTGGTCGAGTACCTGTTCGACGAACTCGAGGTGACCCGGGTGTTCGGCATGCTCCACCCCGACAACGTCGCCTCGGCCATGGTGCTGGAGCGGACCGGCTTCCTTTTCGAGGGCCACACCAAGTCGTCGTACTGGGTGGGAGACGAGGTCGCCGACGACTGGTATTACGGGGTGACCCGGCCCTACTGGGAGACCTGGCGCGGCCGTCCCCAGCACCCGCCTGACGTGGTGCGTCTGGTCGAGGTGACGACTGACAACGAGTCGGCCTTGTTCGATTTGGCCACCCACAAGACCCAGGAGAATCTGGTCGCCCCGATGTGCCGGTCGTTCGCCGACGCCCTCTTCCCCCCGGAGGTCAACGGTGCGCCGGTGGTGCCCTGGATGCGGGCGGTGGTCGCCGACGAAGAGATCGTCGGGTTCGTGATGCTCGCCCTTCGCACCGAGCACATGCCCGAACCGATCCTGTGGCGCCTGCTCGTCGATCGTCTCCATCAGCGGCGAGGGATCGGGGGCAGGGTCCTCGACCTGGTCGTCGAGGAGTGCATGAAGACTGGTGACATGACCTTCCTCACCATCTGGGAGGAGGGCAAGGGATCACCGCGGCCCTTCTACATCAAGCACGGGTTCGAGCCGACCGGGAAGGTCATCGAGGGTCAGACCGAGGCCCGCAAACGCCTGATCTGAAGCGGTGTTGGCGTCTCCTGCTCGATCATCCGAAGCTGAGGCGGTAGGTCCGGCCGTCGTTCTCGATACCTGCGGCCCGGGTCGAGCCTCCGGGCAGGTAGACGTCGGTCCCGATGGCGACCAGAGGGTGGCCGTGCAGCCCCTGAGGGAGAGGGTCGAGCTGCGACCACAGGCCCGACCCTGGGTCATACAGCTCAACCGAGTCCAGAGCCGTGTCCGGTGAGAACACCTCCCCACCGACGGCGAGGATCTGGCCACCGACAACGGCGGCTCCGAAACCGGACCGGGCCTCATTGAGGGCGGGCCCTGGACGCCACGTCCCGGTCTCCGGGTCGAATACCTCGGTGCTGTCCAGGATCCCACCGGTCCAGCGACCGGCAATGGCCCAGACCTGACCGTCCAGGGCCACCACCGCCACGTGCTCCCGCTGCTGTTCCGGTGGGGGTAGCACGGTCCATGAGTCCGCCCCCGGGTCATATCGGTAGAGGATGGAATCGGGGACTCCGCCCACCACGTAGATCGAGTCGTCGACCACCGCGCTGGCCGCCGCCGCCATCGGCCCGGGGAGCGGGGCACGCTCCACCCACTGTGCATCGGCCAGCTCCCACACCGTGATCGACGGTTCGCCGCTTTCGGAGTAGCCACCGATCATGAAAAGGCGGTCCTCGACCACCGCCGCCATCCCGTGATGTCTGGGCTCGGGGAGATCGGGCAGCTCATGCCAGGCGTCGTCATCCGGGGAGTACGCCTCGACCCCGGAGGTGACCCCCGACCTTCCCAACCCGACCTCGGTGAATCCACCCAGGATCACGACCTCGCCGTCGAGCATCACACCCGGGTGCTCGCTGCGGGCGACGGCCATCGGCGCCACCTCGACCCAACCGGTGGTGACGCGTGTGGCCGTGGTGGTGGTGGAGCCCGGGTCCGGAGCATTGGTGGAGGAGGCTCCTCTCGTCGTCGATGGATTGTCAGCGACGGTGGTGCACGCCACCAAGCCCAGCATCAAGATGGCGACGACGTTCCGCATTCACCGGAGGGTAGGCCCGGGTCGAGGTCGGGCCCATGGGGCACCGACCACCCCTAACGGCGGCGCTTTGCACGCCACAACCCACCACGGTCCATAACCTGGCCGCGATGGACGTCTCCAACGCCGACCGTGTCGTGTTCCCCGACGATGGGATCACCAAGGGCGACGTCTTCGACTACTACGCCCGAGTCGCCCACAGAATGCTCCCCTTCATCGAAGGGCGGGCACTCTCCGTGGAGCGATTTCCCCGTGGCATCGAAGGACAAGGATTCATGCAGAAGAACGTCCCCGACCACGCCCCGGAGGACCTGATCGGGCGGTATGAGGTGCCCAAGGAGGATGGGGGGACCACCATGTACCCGGTCGTTGATTCGGCCGAGGGGGTCGCCTTCTTCGCAAACCTGGGGGTGATCACCTTCCATGTCCCACCGATCACGGTGGAGGATGAGGAGCACCCCGACTGGGCGATCTGGGACCTCGACCCGCCGCCGGATCGGGTCGACCTGGTCCGGGCAGCGGCCAACACGATGCGTTCGGTATTGGACGAGCACGGGATCCCCACTCTGCTCATGACCTCGGGCTCGAAGGGCTATCACCTTCGGACCAGGTTGAAGCCGACCCTCGACACCGAATCGGTGGCCCTCATTGCCCGGGGCACTGCGGCCCTCGCCGCTGAGAGTCACGACGATCTGATGACCGTGGCCTTCCGCAAGGCCGATCGGGGGGAGCGGGTGTTCATCGATTGGATGAGAAACCGCCCGCTCTCCACGTCGGTGGTTCCCTTTTCGTTGCGCCCCAAGCCCGGGGCTCCGGTGGCCTCCCCACTGGCCTGGGACGAGCTCGACCATGTGGCTCCGGACCAGATCCAGCTCTCCTCGATCGAGGAACGGCTCGGCAACGATCCCTGGGCCAAGGCCAAGCCGACCGACCTCACGCCGGCGCTGGAAAGGGTGCAGCAGGCATTGAGCGACGGCGGGATCGAGTTGGAGCCCTTCGACCGTTTCCGCTCCTGAGCGGATCTCGCAGCAGCTCGCCCCCGAACCTGAGACGGTTTGGCCCATATATGGGCCGTGGAAGCTGAGGTTCACGTATGTGGTCTCGGTCCTGGACGTCGGTACCCTCGACGGGTGCTTCTGGGTGAGCTTGTTGGTGTGTCCCGGGACGTGTCCTCGACCCGGTCACGTTCGAAGAAGACCGAGCTGCTCGCCGGCACCCTTCGCCGGCTGACGCCCGAAGAGGCGCCGGCCGCGGTGTCCTTTCTGACCGGGAAGCCGCGCCAGGCACGTCTCGGAGTGGGTTGGGCCACCGTGTACGGGGTCGAGGCGTCACCCGCACCGGAGCCGGGTCTACAGATCCTCGAGGTCGACGCCACCCTCGAGGAGCTGGCCCGCACCTCGGGCTCCGGCTCCAAGAAGCGCCGGGAGAACTTGCTCACCGATCTCCTGGCACGGGCCACCGCAGTCGAGCAGGATTTCCTCCGCGGCCTCATCCTGCGCAACCTGCGCCAGGGCGCCCTGGAGGGGGTCATGGCCGACGCCGTGGCCGCCGCATTGGGGGTGGCCCCGGACCGGGTGCGGCGGGCCGCCATGTTGGAGGGCGACCTGGTCGCCGTTGCCTCCCGAGCCCTGGCCGAGGGTGCCGACGACCTGGGCAGCTCCCGTCTCGCCCTGTTCACCCCGGTGCAGCCGATGCTGGCCAAGACCGCCGCCAGCGCCGGGGAGGCGGTGACCGCCCTGGGCAACGCCGTGGTGGAATGGAAGCTGGACGGGGCCAGGATCCAGGTCCATCGGGAGCATGACCGGGTGACCGTTTACACCAGGAATCTGCGGGACATCACCGAAGGCGTGCCCGAAGTGGTCGCCGCGGTGCTCGACTTCCCCGCCCGGTCCCTGATCCTCGACGGAGAGGCCTTGCTGTTCGGGCGCAGCGGGCCGCAGCAGTTCCAGGACTCGATGAGCCGGTTCGGCTCCGGCGGGTCGGAGAATGCCGCCCCGCTCACCGCCTTCTTCTTCGACTGTCTCCATCTCGACGGGTCCGACCTGATCGATCTTCCCCTAGGTGAGCGACGTCTTGCACTAGCCGGCACCCTGCCCGCTGCCTCCCTGGTCGGATCGGTGACCACCTCGGACCCGGCCGTGGCCGACCGATTCTTCGATGACGCAATTGTCGCCGGCTACGAGGGGGTGGTGGTCAAAGACCCGGACCAGCCTTACGAGGCAGGTCGACGCGGCTCGGGATGGCTCAAGGTGAAGCCGACCCACACCCTGGACCTGGTGGTTCTGGCCGCCGAGTGGGGATCGGGACGGAGGGAGGGCTGGCTGTCGAACCTGCATCTCGGGGCTCGTGACGGGAAGGGCGGGTACGTCATGCTGGGCAAGACCTTCAAGGGCCTCACCGACGAGATGCTGGCCTGGCAGACCGAGCGGTTCCTCGAGATCGAGGACCATCGGAGGGGTCACGTCGTCTATCTCGAGCCGAGGATCGTCTATGAGATCGGCTTCGACGGGGTGCAACGGAGTACGCGCTACCCCGGTGGCGTCGCTCTTCGTTTTGCCCGGGTCAAACGATACCGGGACGACAAAGGCCCCGAAGACGCCGACACCATCGACACCGTGCGCAGCTTCAGTAAGGGGTAGGCGGGGTCC
>JBOGET010000049.1:0-2309 GCA_050741975.1 Acidimicrobiia bacterium | reverse complement strand
GCAAAGGGACTCCCTTGGAGAAGAAACCCCTGGCTCCGGCCTTCAGCGCCCTGTCCTTCTGCTCCTCGGAGGCGTACATGGAGACAACGATGGCACTGGTGCGCCGGCCCAGGCCCGATATGGTGTCGATACCGTCCCCACCGGGCATCTCGATGTCCACGATCGATACCTCGGCAGGCTGGGTTTGAAGCGCCGCCTCGAGTGCCGGCCCCGAGTCGACGACGCCCACGACCCGGGTGTCGGGGAGGATGTCCAGGGCCTGGCTCAGTCCTTCGGCGAATAGCTGGTGGTCATCGGCGATCATGACACGAATCATCGGTTGCCCCATTCGACGGTCACGGTTGTCCCTTCTCCAGGTGTGGACCGAAAACTGATCTTTGCCCCTATCTTCTCGGCACGTTCCCGCATCCCTATAAGCCCGAAATGCCCATCGGGCTCATGAGATGGGTCGAATCCCGCCCCGTCGTCGATCACCGAGCAGACGCCATAAGACCGGTCGATGCGACCCGCGACCAGGATCTTCGAGCCCCCGGAGTGGATGTAGGCGTTCCGAGTGGCCTCGGTGATGATCGAGGTGAGATCCCCGATCACAGCCGGGCGGGGTGGTCTTCTCTCTTCGAGGTCCACCACCACCTGTGGGTCTCCGTCAAGACGCGCCGTCGACTGGAGGAGACGCGCGGTCAGGGTCGGCCCGGGGGCGCTGCGCAGGTCGGCCACAGAGGCCCGCACATCCTCGACCAGCTTGGTGACATTGGTCCGCAGCACCTTGAGATCGGCTGACAGCTCCGGGTATTGCGCCTGCTGCATGGCAGCCATGTCGAGGGCGAGCCCGAGCGAGGCGAGCGAAGGGCCGATCTCGTCATGCATCTCCCTGGCCAACCGGATCCTCTCCTCGGCCACCGCCGAGCCGACGATGTCCTGCAATAGGCGGAGGTTGGCAAATGCGATGCTCACCGGTTGCACGAAGGCCTCGATATCGACCAGATCCGCCCGAGACAGTGTCTCCGGGGTGAGAAGATCGAGACTTCCGACCGCCGAATCGGCGGTGGAGAGGGGTATCCGGTATGACTGCGGGTCTTCGGGCGGCACCCCGCGGGAGGCGAGCACCACCGGGCCCTCCTCGTCCTCGAGCTCGAGCCTCCCCGACGACCCTGGTATGCGGGCCAGGATCGCCTCCAACGTGTCGGCCGCCACCTCCACCGCGTTGAGACGACCGGCCGAGATGTCCTCCGAGAGCCGGAGGAGGACGCTGTGGATCTCCTCCAGGCTCTCCAGCTTCTGGGTCGCCGTTTCCTTCTCCTCGGCGAGCTCGGTGGCCTGTCGATGAATGTCTTCGAGGAGTCTGCGGATCACCGAGACCAGGAGGACGAACACCATGTACAGCGTCATCCCGGGGAGGGCCGCAAGCAGGGTGAGACCCTGGGTGGAGAGAGTGACGAGACCGAGGAGGGCCGCGGAGAGGAAGCCGGTCATCAAGCCGGTGCGCAGACCGCCATAAATGGTGGCGAAGATGGGGGGCCCCATCGAGAGCAGCAGGTACGGGCTGCCGATGCCGCCGGTGAGGGTGATGGCGGTGATGGTGAGAAAGGCGCCGAAAAGGGTGATCGCCTCGGCTCCGAATCGGATCCGGTACCAGCTCTCGGGCACGGCCGCCGAACCGATCACGTACATGGTGGCCGCGGCCATGGCGATCAACGACGACGGCAACGCCTCGGTTGAGACCAGGTCGATGACGACCGCCACCACCAGAGCGACGAATTGGCCGATGGTGACGCTCCGATGGACGCGAAATTCCCATGGGGCGGGAACAGAGGCCGTCATATCAGAAGGCTACCGTCGCCCGTTGTGAGTTCTTCGCACCGCCGTTGGCTGCTCACCGGTGGGATCGGGTCGGGGAAGAGCGTGGTAGGCAAGTTATTGGCGGAGCGCGGCGCTCGCACGATCGATGCGGATCTGACTGGCCATACGGTCCTGGCCGAGGAGGGTCTGGGCCCGGTCGCCGACAGGTGGCCGGACGTCGTCCTCGAAGGCCAGATCGACCGCAAGGCGCTGGCCCGAATCGTCTTCGCCGACCGAGACGAGCTCGTTGCTCTGGAGGCGATCACTCATCCTCTCATCTTCGGTCGAATCGAGGCCGAGTTGGAGGGGTTTTCTGGGATCGTCGTGGTGGAAATGCCCCTTCTCGACCCGGGGCTGGGCTGGCCCCTGATCGTGGTCGATGCCGACGACGAGGCAAGGCTGCGGCGGGCAATCGAGCGCGGGGCCGATGTCGAGGATGTGCGACGTCGCATGGCTTCGCAGCCGACCCG
>JBOGET010000048.1:0-6442 GCA_050741975.1 Acidimicrobiia bacterium | reverse complement strand
CGGAGCGCCTTGTCCCTGCTCCAGCAGTCGGCCATGTCACACCAGCGTCGGCTGCGGTTGCGGGTGGTGTCGTGGAACAGCCAGTCACAGCTGGGGCAGCGAGCGAGACGCTTGCTGTCGATGCCGGCAACTGACCTCGGCGAACGGTCTGGCCATCCTCCTCTTGGCGGATGCCGGGAACGCCATCGAGCGCTACGCCGGGGGGGCGATCATGCTGTTGTTCCTCTTCGGCTCGTCTCCCGCACCAGATTCGCCTACGCCGCGCGGCGTACCCTCGTCATCGCCGCCGGCATGACGGCGGCCGTCGCCGTCTACGACGGCCCGGGGAGCCTGCTCATCGACTCGTTCATCTTCGTGGCGGCCGCGTCGGGAGTCTTCTCGGTCTACGACTCCGGGAACGCAACAGACGTCGGGTGTGGCACCAACGGCTAGTGATCGAGGAGCAGACTGCTGCCATCGTGGCAGACGCGTCTCGAGCAGACCGCTGTCCCCGGGCGGGTCCATGTCAGCGAGCACACCCGGCACTTAGCCGCGGAGATGTACCGATTCGAATCAAGGGGCCCCCATGGAGCTGCGTGGCCTGGGCACCATGACCACCTATCTCGTTGCCGATGCGAGTGCTGCCGGGTTGGAGGGCTGAAGTCCTCCCATCACTCGACCAGAAGGACGGCCTTCCCGTTCACCCGCCGCTGACCTAGGGCTTGGAAGACCACATCGGCCTCGGTCCAGCTCCTCTTCAGCCCGACTTGCGGATGCAGTGTCCCCGCCGCGACCATGTCGGCGAGAAGCCGCAGGTCCTCGCCGAAGGTGGGGGGCTCGCCGCTCTCGTAGACGAAGAATGCCACGAGCTGCGCTCCCGCTCTTCCACGAAAGTCGCCGAACGAAATACTGGCCGGGGTGTCCGAGGAGTTCCCGAACACGACGATGACACCTCGAGGCGCCACGAGTCGCACCGCGCCCTCGAGAGAGCCGCCGCCGGCAGATTCGAGAATGAGATCGAACGGCCCTTCGGCATCGTCGATGTCGTGCACGATGCCCGCAGCCCCGATATCCCCCAGCCCTGCACCACGTGAGTCATCAGCTGCCACGCCGATAACGGTGGCACCGGCCCGGGCTGCCAGCTCGACCGCAAAACGTCCCACGCCTCCCGCCGCCCCGGTGATCAGCACCCGTTTCCCGGTCAGGTCACCACCGAGCCGCAAGGCGCGGAGGGCGGTCGTCCCGGCGATGGGAAGGGTGGCCGCCTCGGAGAACGACACCTGGGGAGCGAGCTCCGCCACATGTGAGGTGGGCACCGCCACTCGCTGCGCCCAGCCGGCCTGCTCCGGCCAGGCAACCACTCTGCTCCCCTCGCTCGGGCCCGACCCATCCTCTGCCTCCCGGATCACGACGCCGGCCACATCCTGACCCGGTCGCCATCCTGGGGGCCGGGCCTTGAGGAGCCGTAACTCCCCTCGGTTGACCGCTACGGCCCGGACATCCACCACCACCTCGCTCGGGCCGGGTTCCGGTTCGGGCACCTCGACCAGTTCCACGGCGATACCGTCCTCGCCCTTGTTGACCAGGGCTTTCACCTTCCCACCTCTGTCATGCGGTGTACCTAGCGGGCTATCACATGGGTGACCGGGACGTCCACGGACCGTCCCAGCCGGTTGATCAGATCCGCCCCCAGCCATCTCGAGATGCCCGGGGGAAAGGTGGAAACGATGATCCGGTCGAAGTCCTCGAGGGCCAGAGCCTCGGTGATCGCCTCATAGGGGTCGGGGGCGCCGATGCGGGCCTCGACGACATCCACGCCGGCTTCCTCGAGCAAACGGCGGGCTGCCTCGGCCCGTTCCAGTGCGATCGCCCTCGACTCGCCCTGAGTCCAACTGGTCAGATGCTTGACCGGTGTCGCAGGGACCAGGAGCACGACCTCGGCATTGTGGTGGCCCGCCGCCGACCGGACCGCATCGAGAAACTCATCGGCCTGTGCCGTCTGATGAGCAACCACAAGAAGACGTGTCACACCACACCTCGGTCCGAAACCCAACCGTCGCGCCCGAATTGCCACCTGTCAAGGGTCGGGGACACGGAGCGAGTTGCGGCCGTGTATCAGATCGACGAGGGCAGCCTCCTTGTCGGCATTGGGAAAGGGCGAGGCGGGGGAACGGATCGATACCAGTCCGGGGTGAGACCTCTGATCTGCCTCGGTTTCGGGACCCTGCTGACCTTCGTCCTGGTCCTCTCCTCGCAGGGGGTGTCTCCCGGTTGGGGGCAGCCCAGCACCCGCCATGGCCGCTCATCGGTCTTCAGGTTCTGTCGCTGTGGTCCGCGGGTGTCAGGCGCTGGTGGGATGGGTCTTGGCGCCTCGGTGCAAGCACCATGGATCGCGTATGCCGTCCTGACCGGGCAGTACGGCTTCATCCCCGGGTGCACCGTCTCGGCAGTGGTCTAGGCGTGCAACTTCCTCGATCTGAGGAGCAGTGGTAGGGCCAAGAGAGAAGCCCCATCGACGTTTCCGCCTATGGGGCTTCCCGGAGCGTCCCACAACGTGAGCCGCTCGCCGGTCTTGTGATCCGGCCGTCTCCGGCCTACGTGTCCGACCAACATCTAAATTCTACACCGTCGAACCCGTCATGTCACTGGCCTAGCGTTGTCCTATTCACCAAGGGGATCGATTTCGAGAGACAGTGCACATGGCGGTCGTCGCCCTCGTGCTCTGTGCCCTCCTCACCGCCTGTGGGCCGATGGGATCGGGGAAAATCGTCAGCGAAGCGCGTGAGATCGGAGCATTCGAAAGCATCGAGGTCTCGGGTGGGATCGACCTGAGCCTGACTGTCGACGAGACAGCCGATTCTTCGGTGACCGTGATCTACGACGACAACCTGCTCGACCGGATAGTCACCGAGATCGAGGGCACAACGCTGGTCATCAGGAGTCGGGGCAGTATCACCATCCTGGGCGAGGGTCGCCGGGTGGAGGTCACCACGCCGGTGTTAGTGGAGCTGTCGGCCTCAGGTGGCTGCGACGTGGATGGCGGCGGGGCGCTGAAGTCGCTGAGTCTCGACGCCAGCGGCGGGTCCGATGTCGACTTCTCCGACCTGGTCGTCGGGTCGATGATCATCAGTGCTTCGGGCGGGTCGGACGCGCGGGTCAGCGTGACCGACGAGATCGCGGGCGACGTCTCAGGTGGCTCCGACGTGACCATCCTCGGAGACCCGGCCAACCGGCGTCTGGATGTCAGCGGTGGCGCCGATGTGAGCAACGAGTAGTCATCGGGGAGTGGGCTATCGGTGGTTCGTCCGTGTCGTCACGGCGAGCCTCGATGCCAGCAGTTCACCCCAGCTGTGCGCCCGCCCGTACTCGCCGGCGAGCAGCGGGCCGGTCGTGCCGTCGACGAAGAAGCTCTCCGGTCCGACGATTACGTGGAAGCCAAGACGACGCAGTCTTCTCCCGGCGGAAGCCGCTGCCGATCCGGGGACCCGGGGCTTGTCGATCCTGGTGTCGAAGCTGGCACAATCGACCGGCTTCCCTGGGGGGACCAGACCCTCGAGCCATTCCCGGATCCCGATTCGCGCCGACACCAAAGGACCCTCGGTATGCTCCCCTGCGCTCAGTCGGGTTCTCGGCCGGCTCAGTCCGAAGGCGTGGGTGGGCCCGCCGATCACGACGAAGTCGATCTCGGGCGGCATCAGCTCGGGAGCCAGGCCCACCTCCACGGTCTCCACCTCCATGTGACCGGACAGACCTTCGGCGATGGCCTCGGCTATCAGCCTGGTGTTCCCGAACATCGACTCGTAGACGACGAGAGCCTTCATCGGGGTGACTCCTCGGCTCGGCGCTCGAGCGCGGAACGCCGCGGGTACAGCCCGAAGGTCGTCCAGATCAAACATGCCACGAGCACTGCGATCATGATCCAGAGCGGCATTGTCGTCTCCCATACGGCAATGGCGACCATCACCGGGAGGAAGACGATCCACAGCGTTATTTGGAGCACGATGACCTGGTCGCCGACCCAGTTCCAGACCTCATTCATCGCACCCGGTGATCCGACCTGAAGGAGGCCGATCACGAACCAGATCACGACGAAGAGAAACCAGAACGACAGCGCAGCCCATCGGGGTGTTGGCCGGTTTCTAACGGTCTGTCCCCGTACCGGGAGGCGAGGGACGACTCTGGGCAGGGTGGGTAACCCTCGATCCATCATTTCTCCTTTCGCTTCGATGGTGGCTTTTCGTGGACCGAAGGACTAGAGGACAAATCCCCGAGCGTTCGGGCCGCCGACGCGATCCGTGGACGAGCAGGTCGGACGTGCGCGAGACGACGCCGTCCCTCGATCAGAACAGGATCGACATGTAGGTCAGCCCGCGTCGGCCAGCCGATTCCTCACGCCGGAGGCGGCAGCCGCCTTCCGGGAGAAGGTCGAGGAGATCGCCGGGTCCCGAGGTTGGGTCGGCTTCCTTGGTTTGTTCGAGGGACACCCGGTGCTCGGCGCGGCATCATCCACAGTGTCGCCACCGCTCTGAACGCGGCCAATTGGTCCGCGCGGTCGTCCTTCGCTCAGCCCGGGTTTCGCAACCAGAGGGACACATGCGAGGGTCGCATGGTGCTGCTGGTCAGAGCCACCAGCTCGTCAGCCAGCGTCTCGGGATCCAGCTGCTCGGAAAGCCGATGCGCAAAACGTTCCACGGTCTGGGCGGCGTCGTACTTGCTGCGATAGAAGCGCCGGTCGATTGTCGCCTGTAGGCGTCGACGGGCGGGATGGAACAGAGCCGCTACCACGAGGACCGAAGCCGCGACCCCAAGCGTGTCGTCTGCTCCGAACGCGAGCCCCACCCCGCTGAGGAGGAACACCGAAGCGAGGTACACCGCCGCCAACAACCCGCTGAGGACGGTGTAGACGAGGGTCAGGTTGATGATCCGGTCGATGTCGTAAAGCCGGTATCTCAGGATGCCGATCCCCGCCCCCGTAGGGCCCAACAGCAAGCTGAAGGGCACGGCCTGCTGGGCGACCGGGGACACCTGCCAGAGGGCCGATCCCACCACCACGATCACGCCCATGAGTGTTCCGCCGTAGGCAAACCATTTGATCTGCTGACGCTGGTCGCCACCGGCTCGGCGGTATCGCACCACCAGTGAGGCAACGGCGAGGACAGCCGTCACCAGCAGGAGGACGAACCCGATGGGGCCAATGACCTCGGCCCCCGGCAACATCCCAAACGGGTTGGTCAGATCCGACAGACGCGGGTCGTTGGCCAGCGGCCCCGCCTTGAACGCGAAGCCGAGCACCCCCACCATCATGGTGAGAATGCCCGCCCAGAGAACGACTCGCCACCGCGGCGAGGGAAGCCGGCCATCAGGGAAGAGGAGCGGCACCACCACCGTGGGCAGCCCGATCAGCGGGATCCACGCCCACTCCTGAACCCACGCCGCCACCACCACTCCCGGTGCCATGGCCCCACTCCCGAGCGAATCGAGGGCATAGGCGAGGCCTACCGCCTGGATCGCAGCGGCGGACCCGGTGAAGCAGAACGTCCATCCGATGGCGTTGGCGGGACGGCGGGAGGCAACCAGCGCCCCCACCGTGGAGAAACCGACGACGATGGTCGCCAGTACCCCCGTCTCGGCGCCGGCCAGCACCAGGCTGACCGTCCCGACAGCGACGTTCGCCGCCCAGACCAACCAGGCGACGACGTGTGAAGTCGTCATCGGTCAGGAGAGCGGACTACCGACACGATCCAGCCGACCAAAGCCAGGGTGAGCAGAACGTATCCGACGAGGGCGGGGATGTCTTGGGAGGTCGGTTCGGCACCAAGCAGGAAGAGGTAGGCGTGGATCCCGAAAGAAAGCGCCGCCAACGCTCCGACGACACGCACCCACGAGCGGAAGACGACCGGCAGGCTGATCATGAGGAGGGCGGGAACGTAGAAGAGGGTGGCGCCGGCGAAGGACGCCTCGCCGCCTTGCTCCGGGCCGCCGGCCGTCCAGATCATCGTCTCCGCGACCGCCAGGATGGCGAATCCTGCGCCGACCAGGACTTCACTACGCCCCAGATGCCGCGCTGCCAACAGGACGGCGCCCACTGTGAAGCCCACGCTGCTCGTGGCGAAGAGAACGGTCTGGGCGGTTCCGACACCTAGTGCTCCCCCGACCTGACCCAAAACCGCCCCCACCACCAGACCGGCAATGGTCACTTTCGATGCGGCCGTCCATCTGCGTGATAGCGCCTTTGTTGGGATCGTGGTCATCGCAGCTCCTTGCTCTCCGTACCGCGCACTCAGAACGTATGGGGAGATGGCCGAGACCGGAAGCCGACCAGCCCCCGACCTCGGTTAGGGAAAACCCTCCCCCGCCTCGGGGGATGACCTCCGACACGATGGGGCCTTCCCGCTTCCCTGCCCAAGCGTTCCGAGCGACAATGGATCGATGACGGGCGTTTCCCATCGGATGGTGGTGACCT
>JBOGET010000047.1:0-1529 GCA_050741975.1 Acidimicrobiia bacterium | reverse complement strand
TCGACGGGTTCAATGTCTCGGGCCGCTATCGCGTCGGCGATCCGAGCGGCGTCGCGGCCCACGCCGTGGATCAGCGCCGATGACACCGAGTAGAGAAACTTGAGGCCAACGAAGTAGAGCCCGGGCTCGTCGGCTACAACGCCTCTTTCATGCGTCGGCCACTTCTCGCCAAAGACCGGGAGGTCGATCCAAGCGAAGTCCGGCTCGAACCCAGTGCACCAGATCACATTGGCCACATCGACGACTCGGTTGTCTTCGAGCATCGGAAGCCCCTCGGCGGCACCGACCACCCGGGGAACACGCTCGACACCGGCGGCCTCAAGATGCTTGGGCTTGACCCTGACCCATGGCTCGCCACGAGACAAGACCTTGGGGCGCACTCTGCGTCCCATCGGGGTGCTAGTGGTGAGCAGCCTGTGAAAGACGAATCGTTGGACGATCGGCACCGCGAGCCTGCCACTCAGGCCTTCGAGGCGGATCGGCACGTGGCCGGTATCCGGGCCCGACAGCAACGTTCGGTGCCTGGCTGCCACGTCGAGGGCGATTTCGGCACCCGAGTTGCCGGCGCCGACCACTAATACATCCCCCTTTTGGAGCTGCGCAGGGTTGCGATACTCGGTCGAGTTCAGCTGGAAGATGTCTGGTGAGAGTTCCGACGCTGCCGCAGGAATCCGGGGTTGCTGCCAGCTCGACATCGCCACCACCACATTGTCGGCCTCGAACGTGTGGCCACCTACTGTCACCAGGAATCGACCATTCTTCTTCTTTAGGGCATCCACCTTGACGCCAGTTCGAACCGGCAACTCGAACTCGCGGGCGTAGGACTCCAGATAATCGGCCACCTCGTCCTTGGTGGGGAAATGCCTAGGCGGTGCCGGGAATGGCATCCCGTCGAGCCCGTCGTAACGAGCCGGGGTGAAAAGCCGTAGGGAGTCCCAGCGGTTGCGCCAGGAATCGCCCACCCGCTGATTGGCATCGAGGATCACGAAAGGCAGACCTCTCTGAGTCAGGTGATACCCGACCGAGAGACCCGCTTGGCCACCGCCCACGACGATGGTGCCAACCTGTTCCCGATCCATCTGTGTCATGAGGACACCAGCCTCATCGGCGAATTTGATCGCCCCCGCAGGAAGCTATAGGTCTGGACAGCGGCTGAGATGACGCAGCCAGGGATGAACCCGAGCTGTCCGGTCATCAGCGCGTAGGCGATCCACGGTGGTTGCACGGAAGCGCCGAGCAGCCATCCCCACCACCGCCGCACCCCAGCCGACCACAGGGCGAGGACCTGGAGGCCGGTCAGCATCCACGGCCAGTAGAGAGGAGCGCCAAGCCGGCTTTGAGCTCCCCACGCCGTTGTCAGGACAAGCGTTGAGACCAGGAGGCTGGCGACGGTGGCGCAGATCAGGCGAATCCCGACGCTGGCTCCCGAAATCCGTGGATTGCTTGGACTCAGCCGGTGGCTCCTCGACATGTGGTCGAAGCTACAGGCGATGATCTCAGTCGAAAATCGGGAGTTCTCCCCACGGAAC
>JBOGET010000046.1:0-12036 GCA_050741975.1 Acidimicrobiia bacterium | reverse complement strand
GCGCTGGTTCCCGCCGGCCAGTCGGGGACGGGTGAACCTTCTGACTGCGAGGTCGAGGAGGGTGCCGAGCACTCCGATCCAGATGACGATGGCCGTCAGCTCTGGATAGTCGAGTCGGTCGCGGGCGCCGAGGATGCCGTAGCCGGGCCCGGAGTCGACGCCGAACATCTCGGCGGGAACAATGACGATCCAAGCGGTGCCGAGGGCGAGTCGGACTCCGGTGCCGAGGTGGCCTCGTATCTCGGGCAGGTAGACGTGCCGATGACTTCTGTTCTGGTGGCGTCGCGGCTTCTGGCCACGGCTACCCATCCGGGGTCGACCTGTTGCACCCCAGCGGCGGTGGTGAGGATACCGGCCATACCGCTGCCACGGCGACGAGGAAGAGGACCGGTGGGTCTCCGATCCCGAAGACGGCTACTGCGATCGGCATCCAGGCCAGGGGGGAGGCTCATACAGCGTCTGATTCTGGGGTTTACGCTCGTCGCTGACCTGCGTTTTCCCTGTTCCGCATAGCGCTTAGTGGCGGATACTATCCGTAGTCAGACGCTCTATCCAATTGAGCTACGGGCGCGGGAATCGTCAAGTATCGCAGGGGTTTCCGGCGAAGACCAGCCGATACAGAGCATGCTAGGCCATATCAGACGGTCAATTGGAGGAGAACCGCGATACACCGAATCCTCAACGGTCATGGGGGTTTCGAGGCAGCCGCCCGAGGGCGGTGGCCTCGGCACAGCGCTCATCCAGCGTCTGATTCACCGCTGGCGGGGAACTCGCCTGCGGCCCTTGAACGGAGGCAAACTGCGCTTTCGACGTCGCGACGGTGTTTGGTTGACTGCGATCATCGTCGGCCCACCGCCCCGTTCGGCGTACGGCGCCCAGGCAGGCTGCCCGCTTCGAGCGCATTCGCATACATGTCCGGGTCATAGATGGGTAGCTCTCCGTTGGTATCTGTGGCCTTCAGGTAGTCGAGCATCACATCCTGACCGTCGTCTGTCTGAACCACGGTCAGCATCTCGGTGCGCTCCACATGCAAGCCCTCCTCAAGCGACGTCGAGCCGCCGAAGTACACCGACCTCTTGATCGATGAGATCGCCTCCTTGGACCGTGAACCGAAGTATTCACCTAGTTCGATTGCCCTCTCAACAACTTCATCCTGCGGGACGACCTCGTCGACTGCTCCGATGGCTAGAGCCTCCGCGGGTGTGAAGGGCTTGCCTTCGAGGATGGCAACCAGGGATCGGTGAGTGCCGGCAAGACGGGTCAGCCGCTGGGTCCACCACCCCCCGGCATGATTCCGAACAGCACCTCAGGCTGGCCGATGAAGAAGTCCCCGTCGGCCATGACACGGAGATCGCACGCCCAGGCAAACTCTGCCCCAAGGCCGAGAGCCCAACCATTCAGGGCGGCTACAAAGATGACGCCGCTGCGATTCATCCGCAGGAACGTCTGGTGCATGCGGTCGAGCTGGATGACTCCCCAAAGCGGGGTCTTGCGTGCCACCGTCTCTGGAAAGTGGGTTCGTTCGGCGCCACGGGCAACGCGAATCACCGCCGAGGCTGCGCGTCGACCCACCGAAGGGCTGTCGGCGCCTCCTTCCTGGAGCCACCTGTTGTCGGCGTGGCTGACGAAGCGTTCGGGGTGTGCACCCGTGAGACGACAGCGTGTACGTCGGGATTGTTGTCGACCCGGTTGACCAACTCCTCGAGTTGGTTGGCGACGTTCAGCCCGAACAAGGCGTGAAGGCCCCCGTCGACCCGGACGACCTGAACAGCTCCGCGGTCCTCGACCTCTAGTTGTGATGTCCACGAACGTTGGTAGTTTTCTTGCTAGGAACTCAACGATCTCAACCGATGATCGTCTTCTCGTCGACGATGACCAGTCCGGTTCTTTCCATGTCGAGGAAGTTCTTGGCGTCGTCGACAGCCGCCCCCATCTCCGCTGAGTTGAGGGCAGTGTTCATCTCATGATCGTTCTCGAACCAGAGTTCACCAATCCCGTCACAAATTGGTTCCCCAGGGGCGGAGACGACATGGTTCTGACGCCACTTCGTGAGTCCGGGCAGGTTCTTCACCACCGACACGTGGCGTTCGCCGGCCCACTGCTCGAGACACTCCTCGCGACTGAGGTCCGGCCTCCTGTGGAGGACGAAGATCACCTTGCTCATTTTGCTCCTTCCTGCGGTTCTGCCTCTTGCCAACGTACCGAACCGAGGTTTCGTTGGATGAGGGATTGATGAGGAGTTCATGAGAATCGTCGGCCGCTCCATTGGTAGTGTTTCCTCCTCCGAGGAGATGTGATCGTGGCTGCCATTGGGACTTCCTCCAGGCGTGATGTGTTCGTCGGCCGGGGCGAAGAGCTCGCCCGCCTCAGCCGCTTCCTCGAGGATGACGCCCGGCTGGTGCTGTTCATGCATGGGCTGGCCGGGTCGGGTAAGTCCCATCTCCTTCGCCGTTTCCGGGAACGCTCCGCCACGGATGCACGAGTGATCATTCTCGATTGCCGGGCCGTGGAGCCGACAGAACAGGGTTTCATGGGAGCAGTGGCGCAGGAGACGGGGCAGGTCGCTGATCGCCTCGACCACCTCGGATCCGCCCTTACCCCTTTGGGTGCTCTCGCCCGGCGGGTAGTCCTCTGTCTCGACCAATATGAAGTCTTCCGGCTCCTAGACACGTGGTTGCGTCAGGTGGTGGTCCCGTCCCTTCCGACCACTGTCTCGCTACTCATTGCAGGCAGAGAGGAACCCCATCCGGCCTGGCATGGCCCTCGGGCCGGGGATTTCGAAGCCATGCTGCTCGGCCCACTCGGGCCGAACGCCAGCACCGACCTGGTTCGTTCGATGGGGGTCCTGGAGGAGGAGGCGCCCGCCATCACCCGTTTCGCGGGAGGACATCCCCTCACGCTCGTTCTTGGGGCTCTGGCGGCGAAGGAACGCCCCGGTCGACCAGTCCGGGAGGTCACGATGACGCGACTTCTCGAGGAGTTCACCCGGGCATATCTCCAGGATCTCGATAGAGAGATCCAGGGCTTGTTGGAGGCGGCGGCGGTGGTACGCCGCGTCAACAGGCCTCTCTTGGCCGCAATGCTTCCCGACATCGACCCGTGGAAGGGATTCGAAACCCTCAGGGAGCTGCCATTCGTCGATGTCACTTCCGATGGTCTCGCCGTTCACGAGGCGCTTCAACAGGCCATCGCCGCCCAGCTACGGGCAACAGATCCGGGTCGGCACCGGTCGCTTCGACGGCGGGCCTGGCGGCATCTCCGAGAAGAGCTGCGGATGGTGTCTAAGACGGAGCTTTGGCGTTACAGCGCCGACATGATCTATCTTCTCGAGAGCCCGACGATACGGGAAGCCCTTTTTCCCAGCGGCGCCCACGAGTTCGCTATCGAGATGGCAACGCCCGCTGATGCTGCGGTCATCGATGCGATCATCGACCGCCACGAGCCTCCGGAGGCGGCCGAGCTGCTCCGCTCATGGTGGTCCCGTTGCCCGGATGCGTTCCGTGTCGCCCGAGATGGCCAAGGGGAGGTCGCCGGGTTCTCGATCATCACCACCAGCGGTCGTACCGACCCCAAGCGGCTCGCCTATGACCCCGTGGTCGGTATGTGGCTTGCCCACATGCGAAAGAACCCCATCCCTCCCAGCCAGGAAGCGCTCCTGATCCGCCGCTGGTTGACCTGGGAGGCGGGTGACAAGCCCTCACCGGCCCAGGCGAGCATGTGGCTCGATCTCAAACGCATCTATATGGGGCTCCGCCCCCACCTCCGACGCAATTACGCGGTGACAGAACATCCCGAAATCTACGGCCCGGTGATGGATCAGCTCGGGGGCGGGGTGATCCCCCATGGAAAGGTTGACATCGCGGGCCGTGAGTACCACGGCCTCTTCCTCGAGTTCGGCCCATCGTCGGTAGATGGGTGGCTCACTCGTCTCGCGGCCCAGGAGCTCGGGATCGCAGAAGAAGATGAACTCTTCGATGTTCGACAACGCCAGATCACAATCAACGGCCACCGGGTGGATCTGACACCCAAGGAGTTCGAGGTGATGCATTACCTTCGCGAGAGAACTGGTACTGCGGTGACCCGGATGGAACTGCTTGGAGCCATCTGGGGTTACGGAGACGAGGTCGGGTCCAACGTGGTGGACGCCGTAATCCATGGTCTCCGCAAGAAGCTCGGCGCGAAGGCAGACACGATTCAGACCGTAAGAGGCGTCGGCTACCGCCTATCCCCCTGAGTTGAGATTGGGAGGGTCCTTAAAGAGGGCGGTGCTACCTCGACAGCTCGGAACGGGCTAGCGGGTGGGTGGGCGCATCCCTGACGGGGGCAGGACAAGATCCGCCTTGAGCCGATGCGTCACGGCGTCTGATTCTGGGCTTTCCCCTCCCCCGTGACCTGGGATTTCGCTGGTCAAGCCTCCGAGGGCCCTTTAGCACCGCGCTCGCAGAGCGTCTCACTCTGCGAAGGCCTAGCGGGTGAGGATCACCTCTTCCAGCTCACCCGCGCTGCGCCGCACTCGCAGGTGGACCTCGTCGCCTGGCTCGTGCTCTCGCATCCGGTCCAGCATGTCTTGGTATGAGCCGATACCTTGGCCCTCTACGGCCAGTATCACGTCGCCTTGGCGTAAGCCTGCGTGCTCGGCGTTGCTGTCGGGTCTTGGCTCCCGGACCACGATCCCCTCGCGAGGTATTCCCGGACCGGTCACCTCACCCTCGGCATGAGCGTGCCAGCAGAGACAGATTCCGGGACTACACGAGGGGCACTGGCAGCGACAGGTCTGGCCGGCCACCTGCAACTCTTCCAGCACAACGTCACCGACGCTTTGATGAATGGTTTGAGCTGCCCGCAGGTAGTTCACCCGGTGCTGATCGGCGAGGTCTGCAGTTGACACCTGGTAGGAGCGGTGGGCGAAGCCGTGCAGCACTGCGTAGCGGAAGGCGGCCTGTGCGAAGGCTGCAGCGATGCCCTCCAACTGCGTGAACATGTCCCGACCGCCGCCCGTCTCCAGCGGACTCTCCAGCAGAGCGGAGATGGCCACCGGGGGGGGAACAGCGGTATCCCCCAGCTCCTCGAGATGGGACTGCAGGACTTGACGCTGCCTCGTCACCAGCGAATAGAGATGTCCGATGATGGCGGGGGCCTCCAGGAAGCTCCTCGTCTCGGACGAGAGCCAGACGAGGGCCTCCTCCAATTGAGACTCGAGAGCGATCATCGAGTCGAGACTTTCCCTCAGCCCGTCGTGATCCATCTCACTCTCCACCTTGTCCGCTGGGTTCGACATGCCGGTCAAGGCGTGAGGAAGACCGCCGACTGGAAGAGCCGGCAGATGTTGGGGCCGACCTCACCGTCGCCGAGTGCGGCGGCGGGGAAGATCGGGAGGAAGGGCCTGTCGTCGGAGCATCCACCCACGGGGTGTAGGCGTTGCCCGGTGTTAGCAAGTTGGTGTTGATCTGAAACGAGATCCCATTCTGGTTGCGCACCAGCTTGGCCGAGGCGCCGGACCGGCCCCATCCAGCCCAGGGGCGCCTGCTGGGCATGCCAGTTCACCCCGTCGTCTGGTGGATGGTCCCCGAGGCCGCCGCCGGAACCACCAGCGTCCCGGTCAAGGCCAACACCATCCCCAGGGTCAGCAGACGTCGATGCATATCTTGCTCCCTTCTTCTCCACTACTTCTGCCCATAGGTGACCGCGTGTACCGGGGTGAGCTCGAACGAGGCCACGTTCCGGAAGCCATGCCGGTCGAACAGATCGAGGTACGTCGCCACCGGGAGGAGCTGATCGTCGATCTGTGCCTCGAAGAACTGGATCCCCGACATGATGCGTCCGGGGACGGTGCGTAGCACCTGGTCCGTGTCGGGGAAAGGAAAGTCGGAGATCACGAAGTACCCACCCCGCTTCAAGGCCCGCTTGACGTTGTTCGTGACCTGCTCGATGTCCCGGCACTCGTGCATGGAGATGTTGTTGGTGACCAGGTCGAACTCGTCTTCTCTGTCCAGATCCTCCAGTGGTGTGTGCACCAGCTCCACCCGGTCGGCGAAGCCGTGGCGGCCCAGCCGCTCCGCGGCCAGCTTCAGGGAGTAGGAGTCGCCGTCGGCCCCCACCAGCGTCGAGGAGGGGTAGGCCTCCGCCAACCGAACGAGCCCCACCCCAGCCCCGCAGGCAGTGTCGAGGATGTGGACATCCTCCTGCCCCCGGAGCTTGTCCGCCAGGCCGGGGATCTGGTCCAACCCGCCGGGGATCAGGCGCACGTAGAAGGCGCCCCCGGTCCCCGACACTCCCTCGATGAACTCTGGGCCGCACCGGTCCCACCAGGTGTGCTCCCCGCTGTCCAGGGTCTGGGAGAACCGGTCGAAGACCTCGGGCTGTGCCAAGACCGAGATCGTTCCGCCCACATATGCGGGCGACGCCCGGTCCAAGAGAACGGTTTCCATATGAGGTGCCAGCCTGTAGGCCCCGTCACCAGCCCGCTGCAAGATCTCGTTGGCCAGGGCGGAACGACACCAAACCTCCACATAGAAGGGGTCGAGTCTCCCATCGCCCGCCAGCTCCTCGGCCGTGAGGCCGTCAGGGTGGCTCGCCAGCGACGCAACCAGCCCGTGGGCGAGGCCGATCTCGATCGTGCGGCTGCCCACGTATCCGGCGATTTGTCCCAGCACCTTTCCCGCCTGGTCCTTGATTGAAGGCTGCCCGGTGTCCACCGGTGCGGTCGTGGTCCCTATGGCCATTAGTGGCTCCTTTCTCCTCGTAATCGTCTCCATGGGCAGGATGGACGAGGGGCGTGTGAGCCCGCGTGTGAGACGAGCCCCTTCTCGCGATTGGCCTGAGTCGGTCAGCTCGGGATCACAGCCAGGTCGACGGCCAGGTCGACGGCGAGTGTCGGGTTGTCGATGCTCGCCGTCATCATTCGGGCCGCCTCGAGGGCGCCGTCGTCTCCCAGCCTGGCACGGTGCATCGTTGCCCGGGCCAACAGCTCGCGCATCCCGGCGCGGGCTGCCAAGTCTTCCATCTCGCTTACCCACTGAGGAGCGGCCGGGGCCCCATTGGCCACGGCGACCTGGTAGAGGGCGTCGTATGCGTAGGCCTCTACCCACAGCCAGGAGTCGGGGAGCCCACGGCAGCGTCGGGGAGCGTCCTCCAGCCAGTGGAGAGCGGCCGGGATATCCCCCTGGGCCGCGGCCACCATGCCCAGCCCCCGTGCTGCGATGCTTTCCCAACAGGGATCGCCGATCTGGCATCCCAGGGCAAAGGCGTGCTCAAAGGCGGAGGCAGCGGCGTCCACGTCTCCGACTCGTAGATCCGCGTCGGCGATGAGCGACTCCGGCCAGGGGAGGAAAGCCGTCCATCCGTCCGCCCTCGCCTGTTTTAGCGAATGCTCCAGGGCTGCCCGCGCTTCACCTATCTCGCCGCGCAACAGGTGCCATCGGCCCACAAGGGCTGCCGCGAGGGCCCCCGGTCGCACCGTCCCGGCCCGGTCCGCACGCTCCACGGCCGAGCGCAGGGCAGGCAACGCGGACGGGTAGTTGCCGGTGTCTGTTTGACATCCTCCGGTGATCAGCTCCACCCAGGCAAGCTCGGCCTCGTCGTCACCGGCCAGCCGAGCGGCCTCGCCCAACCACTCCAAGGCCCGGTCGTATCGAGCTCGGAGGAACTCGACCCAGGCCAGCTCCCGCCGAGCCGTAGCTGCCAGGGACCCATCGTCCATCTGCTCGGCCAGGGAGCCCGCCTCGTACAGAGCAGCGGCGCCCTCCTCGTCGGTCCCCCGGGCCGCATGCACGAGGGTGCTCCCCAGTGCCACCAGCGAGCGGGCAAGGAGGCGGCGATCGTCCACGCCACGGGCTCCCCACACCGCCTGTCGCAAGGCGGTTAGCCCCGTCTCCAGCGCTCCGGCCGCTACGGCTGCCTCCCCAGCCTCAAGCCGGGCGAGGACGGTGGCGTGTGCATCTCTAGGCCCTGGCGACGTCGGAGTTGCCGCGGCGGCGGTCCGTAGGGCTTGGCTTGGGTCCACCCCCAGCTCCCGCCGGAACAGCTCGGTGCAGAGCTGGATCTGACGAGCCGCCCTTTCGTGGTCCCCGAGGACGGATAGGGACCGGACCAGGAGCACGTGATGATTCTCGTCATAGGGGTTAAGGCTCACCAGGCGGGAGGCGTACTCCCAGGCCGCCTGGGGCTCGCCCCGGGCCAGGCTGGCCATGGCAGCCTCCCGAAGGACAGCCTCAGCAGCGACACCGAGATGGCGGCGCTCGCTGGCAAGCCACAGCTCGAATCCCGGGCTGGTCGGAAAGTTCAGGCCCTCGATCAGCTCCCGGCCGAGTCCGGGGAGGCGGGCCGCCTCCACCCACGTACCGCGGGTAAGGACATCCACGTCGACCACGGTCCCCACAGGAAGAACAATTCGTAGTGGGTCACCCTGGACGCTGGCTGGATTCCCGAGGAGACGGCGGAGATCAGAGAGGGTCCAACGCAGCGCCCCCAGCGGATCGTCCGCGTCCGGGAAGAGGACCCCGGCCACTCTTTGGCGCGACGGGGGGAGATCGGCAAGGACGAGGTAGGCAAGAAGCGCCCAAGTCTTACGTCCACGGGGCGCCAGATCCAGCCCCGAACTCTGCACCCCGGGTGTGCCAAGCAGGTAGATGGTCAGGCTCACCAGTACGGTGAAAGCTAGCCCAACTTCTCACAGCACCTCCTTCCTCCTCAGCGACGCCGATGCGCGCCTCACCCAGCAGGGGGGACCGAGAGACTTGAGCGCTCTAGCAACTCTTGCCGACGCCCAGGCATCAGATTCGCAAGCCGCAACCATCGGCGGCCTGCACCAGCGGGCGTCATGTCTCAGAAACCCGGATCTCCCCTTGCAAGCCACGATTCGTTGAAGGGCGACGGTCCTCTCCGGTCGATCTGGATCTTCGTCGATCGGCTCCTCGTAGAGGACTACTCGGACCAGCGCATCGCGCCGAGCACCATGATCCAGCAAAGCATGCACGAGCCTGCTCTTGCTCACACCAGCCTCGCCATGGAGGATCACCGTCGCTCCCCGTTGCACCACAGCTCCTGTGACGAGGCTCTTGAGCTCGGAGACAACATCGGAACGGCCGACGAGAAGCGACGCACGGCGTTCGAGAACATCTTTCGAGAGATCCATAAGTGGTGACGATTCAACACCCCTGTCCCTGTGCCCAAAGGTCACCCGCTCAGGACAACATCGGCGGTGCAGTCAATCCCAGAAAATGGGGTGTTCACCCGATGCGGCTCTTGCGCTGCGGCGATACGTTCGAGCCAAGTCCGTTCGAACTAGGGGAAGGAGGACACATGTCTGTGGTAGCCGTGAATGGGGTGGAGGTCTACTGCGAGCAGATCGGAGTGGGAAAGCGCATCGTGTTCACCCACGGTGCCTGGACCGATGGTGGAGCATGGCAGGCGGTGGCCGAGCGACTCGCCGAGCGATTCGAGTTGGTGATGTGGGATCGACGGGGTCACAGCAGGAGCCAGGACGGCACCGGAGCTGGTACCTATCTCGACGACGCCAGGGATCTCGCCAGCCTGATCGAGCATCTCGGAGGCGACCCAGTCCATTTGGTGGGCAACTCGTCGGGGGGCAAGGTCGTGCTCGATCTGGTCGCCATTCGACCAGATCTCGCTGCCAGCGCAGCGGTCCACGAGCCCCGGGTTGCCGGCTTCGTGCCCGATGGAGCCGGCCTCAGCGAATCGCCCAGCTCATGAAGGACGAAGAACAGCATCTGGAACATGTGGTGGAGCTGATCGAGGGCGGAGAGCACCGCCAGGCGGCTCAGTACTTCGTCGACAATCTCGCCGTTGGTCCCGGGGCTTGGGAGGCGTTCCCCGAGGAGGTGCAGAACGTGCTCATCTCGAACGCTCCGACCTTTGTGGGCGAGAGTCGGGATGCCACTTCTATCGATGTCGACGCCCTCACCACCAGTCCTGTTCCTCTCTTGATCTCGGTTGGCACGGAGAGTCCGGAGCTCGAGGCTCTTGCCGCCATGGAGCTGGCCAGTCTGCTCCCCGCCGCCCGTGTTGAGACGCTGGAGGACGCCGGGCACATCCCACACCGCACCCACCCCGACCTGTATGCGGCCATGTTGGTTTCCTTCATCCACGCCATATCTAGCTCCACTGGGCGATCCCGAGAAAGAAGTCAGAAATGAGACCACGTGTCCTCACCCACGACATCAAAGGCGACGGAGAACCCCTCATCCTGGTGCCGGGGGGATTGACCGGCTGGCTGGCGTGGATACCCCACCAGGAGCGTCTCAGCGACCGGCACCAGGTCATCCGGGTGCAGCCGATTCACAACGAGCTGGGCTCGGCGGGGAAGCCGGGTGATCCGAGCTACACGAGGGAGGTGGAGCGGGAGAGCCTCCGTATCACCCTGGATGAGCTTGCAAATGACCGGGCCGACTTCGCCGGCTGGTCGAACGGGGGAAGGGCACTGATCGAGTTCACCCTTGCCTATCCCGAGCGGGTGCGGTCCCTGACCCTGGTCGAGCCGGCGGCACATTGGATCCTCACGAAGCTCGGCGAGAGTGACCCCCGTCTCGACGAGTTCATCCGGTACATGTACGGATTGGCGGGGAAGGAGGTGACGGAGGACGACCTGGCCCTCTTCCTGTCGGTTGCCGGTTTCGTCGATGACCCCACGCGGGCTCGTGAGGATCCCTATTGGGAGCGGGCTCTGCCCCATCGCATGGCGCTGTCATGGCTGTCGGAGGACCTCCTGGGCTCCGATCACTCACCAAATGAGCTGGCTTCGATCACCTGCCCGGTGCTGTTGACCAAGGGAACCGTCACCGAGGCGTGGCAGAAGCGAGTGGTGGACCTGATCGGGAAGCTGGTCCCGGATGCGCCCGTCGTCGAACTGGAGGGCAGTCACGCCCACCACATCGAAAACCTCGACGACTTCCTGGCGGAGTTCGAAGCCCACCTGACCAGGGCCCGAGCCTCCTAAGGGTCGGCCCCGTCAGTCTGAGGTCGGCCGCATCATCAGGAAGGTGCTTTCGGTCAGGAACCGTCGACGCCGCGGGCGGGGCCTTCGCTCATCTCGAAGAGGGCAGATGAGGCGCCGGAGGGTCGGTGAAGACGAGGAACCGGCCGGCCGGGACCTGGCGGGGAGGGACAACGTAGCTGCCCGCCCAGCTCCTCGAGGCTGGTGGCGGCCTTGGTTATGTCCGCGACGAAGTAGGGCAGCCACTGTGGGGGCAGGTCGGGTGGATCGTGGTCCATGGTTCGCATACCGCCGATGAGGAGGTCATCCCGACCGATCGAGAAGTAGCTCCCGTCGGGTACCGCCTGCACGAACTGCCAAACGAAGAGATCCTAAGAGAACGACCGGGCTCGCTCCGAGTCGCGCGTGGCGAGATCGTTCCAAGTCCAGGTGCCTGTCTCGTTGACCAAACCGGCTCCGATCCGTCCCTTCGGCCGCCAGAGGCAGAACATCGCTCCGGTAGGGTGGACGGCCGCGCTCACCGCCATCGGATCTATCGGAGCCACCGTGGAGTTCTTCCTACCCGAGCCTGTCGGTCTGGTGGCAGTGCTCCTCCTACCCGCTGGCCTCTCGGACTCGGACGGGGCCTCTGGTCAAGCACAAAGGTGGGCGAGGAGACCCCGCGTCTCGGAGAGCAGGTAGACCAGGCCTCGTGACTGCATCGATGTCGGCGCTAGGCGGGGACCCGGCAGGACAACCTCATGCAGCACCCACCCTTGTTGGAGCGGTTCGTCTGCTGCATCCGTTTTGAATCCGGTCTTGAACCGCTATCTGACGGAGCGACCACCGAGAGTGTCCGTGGCCATGTGAACCTCGCTGGTGGCCATGAAAAGTCCTCGCGGTGGTGTGTAGGGGCGTGCCGGTGTCAGGCCCCGTTCGCCCTGTAGACCCTGACGTCGACGCGTTCCATGGTGACGAGGCCGTGGCCAGCGTCGTTGATGATTCGAGGTTGTCGACACCGGCGACGAGGCCGAGGAGAAACGCCCCGCTGAGATTGACGGTGAGCGTGCCCACGGGGAATCCGGAGCGAGTGAGCTGTTGAACGA
>JBOGET010000045.1:0-40604 GCA_050741975.1 Acidimicrobiia bacterium | reverse complement strand
TGGCTACGAGGATGCGTCCCAGGTCGTTGGACGAGGTGGTGGGTCAACCCGCCCTCATGGCGCCCGATGCCGCATTCAGACGAGTCGTGGAGTCGGGGCGACCGGTGTCGATGTTGCTCTGGGGGCCGCCCGGGACCGGCAAGACCACCCTGGCCCGTCTCATCGCCGGTCATGCCGACGCCGTCTTCGAGACCCTGTCGGCCACATCGGCGGGGGTGAAGGACGTCAGGGAGGTGCTGGCCGCGGCCCGATCCCGTCTGGAGACCGAGGAGCGGCGGACGGTGCTCTTTCTCGATGAGATCCATCGTTTCGCCAAGAACCAACAGGACGCCCTGTTGCCCGGGGTCGAGGACGCGACCCTGATCCTGGTCGGGGCCACCACCGAGAACCCCTTCTTCGAGGTCAACTCGCCCCTGATGAGCCGCATGACCCTGTTCCGTCTCGAGGCTCTGCACCCGGGGGAGGTCGCCGAGCTGGTCCGACGGGCGCTGGAGGACGGGGAGCGGGGGCTGGGGGAGATGGGTCTCGAGATCGACCCCGGGGCCGTCGAGGAGCTGGGCAACCGGACCGGTGGGGACGCCCGGCAGGCGCTCAACGCCTTGGAGGTGGCCGCCCTCCTCGCCTCCGGTGACGACCGGGCCGTCATCGGCATCGAGGACGTGGCCGAGGCCTTGCAGCGACGCATCGTGCGCTACGACAAGGTCGGTGACCAGCACTACGACGTGATCTCGGCCTTCATCAAGAGCGTTCGCGGCTCCGACCCCGACGCCGGCCTGTATTGGCTATTCCTCATGCTGGAGGGTGGGGAGGACCCCGAGTTCATCGCCCGCCGTCTCATCATCCTCGCCGCCGAGGACATCGGTCTCGCCGACCCTCACGCCCTTCCGCTGGCAATGGCCGCCGCCGACGCCTTGGCCTATGTCGGTCTTCCCGAGGCCGCCTTTCATCTCTCGGAGGCGACGATCTATCTCGCCACCGCCCCCAAGTCGAACTCGGTGGGCAGGGCCATGTCCAAGGCGCGCCGGCTGGTGAACGAGGGGCCCTCGCCCACCGTCCCCGCCCATCTGCGCTCCACCGGGTACCCCGGCGCCGAGAAACTGGGTCACGGGGCCGGATATCGCTACTCGCACGACTTCGAGGGTGGGGTGGTCGACCAGCAGTACTTCCCCGACGGCGTGCCCCCGGAGGTGCTCTACGAGCCGGGTGGCAGCGGTGAAGAGGACTCGTTGCGTGCCCGGCTGGTCGAGATCGACCGTGTGCTCCGGCGGGAGGGGAGGGACTAAGGGGTAACCTCCCCGGATGCTCGATCGGGTTTGGTGGTTCGTCACCGGTCTCATCGCCGGCGGATGGGTGACAGTGCGCGCCCTTCGTCGAAGACCGACTCCGATGGAGTGGAAGGACGCAGCGGCAGCAACCGGAGCAGACCTGCTCGACTTCGCCGCCCGGGCGGTCCGGCCCAATAGGAGCCGGTAGGAGCCCTGTCGTCGTTAACCTCGCCGCTCGCCCACGAGACCGGACATCCCGTTGGACAGCAACCAGATTCGCAGCGCTTTCACCTCCTTCTTCGAGGAGAAGGGCCATGTCGTTCGTCCCTCGGCGTCCCTGATCCCCACCGATCCCACCCTGCTCCTGACCAACGCCGGCATGGTCCCGTTCAAGCCCTACTTCCTGGGCGAGGAGCCACCGCCCTTCCCACGAGCGACCACGGTGCAGAAGGTGGTGCGGACCATCGACATCGACATCATCGGGACCACGCAACGTCATCTCTCCTTCTTCGAGATGCTGGGCAACTTCAGCTTTGGCGACTACTTCAAGGAGGAGGCCATCGCCTGGGCCCACGAGTTCGTGACCGAACGTCTCGGGCTCGACGGCGATCGGCTCTGGTACACGGTGTTCGAGACGGACGACGAGGCTGCCGGGATATGGGCGAGCCACGTTCTGGCGGATCGCGTCCAGCGCAGAGACGAGAAGGACAACTTCTGGCAGATGGGCGTCCCCGGGCCCTGTGGGCCATGCTCGGAGATCTTCTACGACAAGGGGCCTGAGTTTGGTGACGGTGGGGGCCCGGCCGTGGGAGACGAGGACCGCTTCGTCGAGATCTGGAATCTTGTGTTCATGCAGAACGTCCAGGACGAGCCCTACCACGTGGTGGGCGATCTGCCGGCGAAGAACATCGACACCGGGATGGGCCTCGACCGGGTGGCGGCCATTCTCCAGGATGTCCCATCGGTGTTCGACATCGACACCACCAGACACGTCCGTGACGTGGCCCAGCAGTACACCGGGCTCACCTATGGCGAGGACGGGATGCACGACGTCTCGCTGCGGATCCTGGCCGATCACGGGCGGGCGGTGACCTTTCTCATCGGCGACGGGGTCATCCCCTCCAACGACGGGCGGGGCTACGTGCTCCGGCGCATCCTGCGCCGGGCGGTGCGTCACGCCTGGCAGTACGGCGGGGAGGGTCTGGTGTTCCCCCTGCTCGTCGACGCCACCGTCGAGGCGATGGGCGACTGGTATCCGGACCTGATCGAGCGGCGCTCGTTCATCCGTGAGGTCGTGACCCGGGAGGAGGAGCGGTTCCGGAAGACACTCGAGTCGGGTCACCAGCTGCTCGATGTCGAGCTGGGGCGGGACGACGAGATGGCGCTATCCGGGCCAACGGTCTTCAAGCTGCACGACACCTACGGCTTCCCGGTCGAGCTGACCAGGGAGATCGCTGCCGAGCGCGGGGTCGAGGTCGATACCGCCGGCTTCGAGGCCGAGATGGCCGAGCAGAGAAGACGCGCCCGCGCCGCCTGGAAGGGTGGGGACGAGGCGGCCGCCCAGGCGATCTACCGCTCGGTCCTCGATGTGACGGGACTGACCGACTTCGTCGGCTACGAGACCGATATCGCCGAGGGGCAGATCCTGTCGATGGTGGGCGACGGGGAGCCCATCGAGCGGGCCGACCAGGGACGTGAGGTCGAGCTGTTTCTCAGCCGGACCCCCTTCTACGCTGAGTCGGGAGGTCAGGTGGGGGACACCGGGCTGATCGAGACCGAGACCGGAAGTGGCGTCGTGCTCGACACCCAGCATGCGCTCCAGGGCCTTCACGGCCATCGTGTTCGCGTCCAGTCGGGCTACTTGGCCGTCGGGCAACAGTCTCGGGCCACGATCGACTCGCCGCGCCGGGACGCGATACGGAGGAGTCACACCGGCACCCACGTCCTGCACTGGGCCCTGCGCGATGTCCTCGGCGACCATGCCGGCCAGGCGGGCTCCCTGGTCGAGCCGGGGCGTCTCCGTTTCGACTTCTCTCACTTCTCCCAGGTGGCGCCCCAGGAGTTGGCCGAGATCGAGGCCGAGGTCAACGAGAAGCTGATCGGCAACGAGAGGGTCAAGACCACCGTCACCTCCAAGGAGAAGGCCGAGGAGATGGGGGCTCTCGCCTTCTTCGGCGACAAATACGGTGATACGGTGCGCGTGGTGCAGGTTGGCGAGTTCTCGACCGAGTTCTGCGGCGGCACCCACACCCACACCTCGGCCCAGGTGGGGCCGTTGCTGGTCACCTCGGAGTCGTCGATCGGATCGAATCTTCGGCGGGTCGAGGCCCTGACCGGTCTGGTCGCCTACCAGCAACTCGTCGACATCCGGTCCGGTCTCGATCGGGCGGGCCGGTTGCTCAAGGTGGCGGGGCCGGACGTGCCGGCGCGGGTGGAGGCCCTCCTCCAACGGGTGGACAACCTGGAATTGGAGTTGGAGGTCATCCGTTCCCAACGGCTCGGCGAGCTCGCCGTCGAGCTGGCAGGTGGGGCGACCAGGGTCGGCGAGACGTCCCTGCTCGTCGCGTCGGTTCCCGACCTCGATGGCAATTCCCTTCGTCAACTGGCACTCGGAGTCAGGGACCGGCTCGGTCCCCCTTCGGTGGTCGTGCTCGGCACCTCCCACCAGGGGAAGGCTTCCCTCGTCGGTCTGGTCACCAAGGACCTGGTCGCGTCGGGGGTCTCTGCGTCCGGGATCATCCGAGAGGCAGCAGGGGAGCTCGGTGGCGGCGGCTCACGTGACCCCGAGCTGGCCCAGGCCGGCGGGCCGCACGGCGAGAATCTCGACGCCGCTCTCGCGCTGGCCCGGGACAGCGCCGAACGTGCGCTCGGAAGTGTGTGAGCCGCTCGCTCGGCGTCGACTACGGGTCGAAGCGGGTCGGTCTGGCCATCTCCGACACACTCGGGCTCACCGCCCGCCCTCTGGCGGTGGTGCCCAGGTCTTCGGTGATCGACGAGGTGGTGAGCATCGTCAAAGAACAGGATGTCGGTACCATCGTCGTCGGCCTCCCCACCGGGCTGAGTGGTGATGAAGGGATGTCCGCCTCCGAAGCCAGGAAACTTGCGGATGAGCTCGGGTCTGCGACCGGGGTCGAGGTGGTCATGCTCGATGAGCGATACACCTCCCGCATCGCCGAAACCGCTCTCGTCGAGTCGGGTATGAGACGCCGGAGGCGAAGAGAGAACGTGGACAAGGTCGCAGCCACCATCATCCTTCAGGACTACCTGGACAGCATTCGATGACGTACGAACCGGTGCCGGGGCAGCCCTCCCCATGGGTGCGGGCGGGCAAGATCGCCGCCACGATCGGCCTGGTCGTGCTCGCCGGGATCGCGGTGGTGGGGGGAGGTTCGTATCTGGGCCGTCTGGTCGGGTCGACCTTCGCCTCCGATGACACCCCGTCAGGGCCGGTCTCGGTGGTGCCGGGTCAGGACGTGACCGTCGAGATACCCTCGGGATCGACGGCCGAGGACATCGCCGCCATCCTCGCCGCCCAGGGCGTGGTGCGGTCCGCTCTCGAGTTCGAGGTCGCGGTGCGCAACAACGAGGCGGCTGCCCGGCTCCAGGCCGGCACCTACGCCCTTCAGACCTTGATGGACCCGGCGGAGGTGGTGGCGCTGCTGGTCGTGGGACCGGTCGCAGACGTCTACCGGGTCACCGTGATCGAAGGTCTTCGGGTCAGCGAGATCCTCACCCGGCTGGCCGAGTCTTCAGGTCAGCCCTACTCCGATTTCGAGGAGGCCCTGCTCGGCGGTGGCGTCGACACCGCCCTCCGTGAGATCCCGGAAGAGCCTGTCCTCTCCGACTGGGAGGGGCTCCTGTTCCCCGACACCTATGAGTTCACCCGCTCCGCAGAGCCGGCGGACATCCTGCAGCGTCTGGCTTCCACGATGGAACAGCGGATGGGGAGCATCGATTGGACGGCACTGGAGGCGGCCGGGATGACGACCTATGACGGGCTGATAATCGCCTCACTCATCGAGTCGGAAGTCCTGCTCGACGAGGAGCGGCCCACTGTCTCCAGCGTGATCCACAACCGTCTCGGCATCGGGATGAAGCTCGACATCGACGCAACGGTCCTCTACGCCTTGGGCACCCGTGACGCGGCGCTGTTCGACCGCGAAGTGGACTCGCCCTACAACACCTATTTGATAAACGGGCTTCCCCCGACTCCGATCGCCTCCCCGGGTCGGGCCTCCCTCGAGGCTGCGGCCGCCCCCGCTCAGACCGACTTCTTTTTTTACGTCCTCTCGGACCTCGAGGGACATCACGCTTTTGCGGCAACCATCGAGGAGCACAACGCCAACGTGGCAAAGGCCAGGGAAGACGGGGTACTGCCCTGATGCCACACTTGCGTCATGCCTGACACGCTGCGGCTGGCAGTCCTCGGTGACCCGATAGAGCACTCCCGATCCCCGGACATACACAACGCCGCCATTCGGCATATCGGTCTCGAGGGCGGTTACGAGGCGAGACGTGCCGGCAGCGCCGAGCTGGAGCAGGCGGTGGCCGAGCTGAAGGTCGGATCACTCGACGGGATCAACGTCACGATGCCGCTGAAGGGCGAGGCGGCCCGACTGGCCGAGGTCCTCACCCCTGAGGCCGAGAAGAGCGGGTCGGTGAACGCCCTTCGCCACCGGCAGGGGCAAGTGGAGGGTCACAGCACCGATGTCATCGCGGCGAGACTGGCTCTATCCGACCGGCGTTTCGCCACCTCTGCACCGATCCTCATCCTCGGCTCGGGTGGGGCGGCTGCGGCCGTCATGGTCGGGGGGGCAGATCGTGTCTTGTTCCTATCCGCCCGCAACAACGGTCGCGCCGCCGGCCTGGCCCACCGGGTGGGTGGCGATGTCGGGATGATCCCGTTCGGCTCCGGTGTGACCGGAGCGGTGGTGGTGAATGCGACCCCGCTCGGCATGAGCGGGGAGCCCCTGCCGGAGGACGTCATCGCGCCCGCCTCGGGGCTCATCGACCTCGCCTATGCAGACGAGGAGACCCCGGCGGTGGCCAGGGCCGGCAAATCGAAGTTGGCGGTGATGGACGGGGTCGAGTTCCTGGTGCTCCAGGCGGCGGCGTCCTTCGAGTGGTGGACCGGTATGACTGCCCCGCTCGAGGTCATGCTCCGGGCGGCCAAAAAGCCCTAAAGAAACCCGTTACAAGGGCCGATCTGGAGGTCAAGGATTCGTAGGCAAGGAGTGGTTGAGGTGGCTCTATCTGGAAATCTGGGATTCGTCCCACTAGATGAGGTGCTGCGGCTCTTGATGAGATCCGACCAGCGCGGGTCTGTCGAGGTTCGTGGCGAAGATGTCCGTGGCCGCCTGTACGTCGGCAAGAAGGGCATTTCCCTCGCCACCACCGCCGAGGACCGCGACCTGCACAAGCATCTGGTCAACTCCGGCTATGTGGACGATGCCTTCCTGCGCAAGGTGGTCTCCGGGGAGTCGTCCTTCGCGGACCTCCACGATCGCGAGGGGTCGATCATCGACCTCCTGCGCGAGATCACGATAGAGAGCCTGTTTCACCTGAGTGACAAGGGCGCCACCTTCGAAGTCACCGAGGGAGCGACCACGCCCTATGGCAGCCCGCGGCCATTCGAGCTGGAGGCCGCCCTCGACGATGCTCGCCGTCGGGCCGAGGAATGGGCCACCGTCCAGGAGGTGATCGCCGATCTCGACTCCACCATCCGGATGAACCGTGATGCGGGTGACCAGGAAGAGATCAGGATCAACCGGGAGGGATGGCGTCTGCTCTGCGAGCTGGGCTCAGGGGCGTCGGTGGCCATGATCGCCGAGCGTCTGGGCACAACCGAGTTCTGGATCGCCAAGGTCGCCGCCGAGATGGCGGAGCGACAGTTGCTCGTTCTCAGCGACGACTTGGTGGAGGAGCCGGCAGCGGAGCCCGCTCCGGCCGCGGCCAGCTTCGAGGAGCCGGTGAGCCCCGGCGAGTCCTGGTGGGTCGAGCCCGAGGACGAGGCGCCCGCCGACGAGGCGCCCGCCCACGAGACCGATCAGATCGTCGCGCCCTCCGCCAAGACAGTGGAGCCGGAATCCGACGACGACACACCGCCCGCACCGGACCGGGAGAGCCGTTTCGGTCATTTCGTGAGGTCGAGCCGATCCGAGGAAGCCCCAGCCCCGACCGCGGAGCCCGAATCGGCGGTCGCCGAACCGGCCGATCACGAGGATTCCTTCGCCGGAGCCACGGGGGAGGCCACCGCCGAGGATGTCGAGGAGGACACAGAGGCCTTCCTGGAGAAGGTCTTCTCCCAGCTCGATGTCAACGGCCAGGTCGACGTCGAGGAGGAAGGCCACGGCCTTCTCCGCCGGCGTCGCATGGGCTCGGTCCTCAAAGAGATCGAAGAAGACTGATCGACCGCTCGCTTCGACGGCGAGCCACCAGTCGGTCGTCGGGCCAGTAACTTGCTCCGGCGGTGATCAACCTCCTCGCCGGAGCATTAGGCCTTCTCGGAGCCCTCATCGCACATGACCTGTCGGCACAGGTCCTGTGCGACCTTCCCCTCCGGCCCTTTGCCGGGACCTGCCCCGAGTGTGGAACACGGCGGGGATGGGTGTCGATCCGCTGTCCGGAGTGCGGAAGGCGGATGCGGAGAGAGATCCTGGTGGCGGCGGTGTCCGTCTTGTTCGCCGTCGGCTTCGCCCACACCTTGGGGCCGGTCTGGGCATTGATTCCGTTCCTCGGCTTCCTCACCCTCACTCTCGCCCTCGGCCTCACCGACATCGATGCCTACCGAATCGTCGATCGCCTCAATCTGCGCGGCACGTTGCTCGTGGTGGGCGCCCTTGGCGTGGCGGCTCTGGCCGACGGCAATGAGGATGCTTTTGTCCGCGGCCTGCTCGGGGGGGCTGCGTTCTTCGCTGCGACGAACCTGGTCTATCTCGTGGCCGGCGGGCGTGGCTTCGGATACGGAGACGTCAAGCTGTCCGTCCAGCTCGGCGTTTTCACGGCCTACATCTCGTGGGGGACGCTCGGTTGGGCGGTCTTCCTCACCGCCTTCCTCGGCGGGGTCCTCTCGCTGGCGGTCCTGGCCACCGGGTTGGCGGCTCGGGGGCGACAGAGGAGGGCGGCGCAGGCGGAGGTGACGATCCGGGATGCGATGAGAGCCGAGCTCCCCTATGGGCCGGCCATGATCCTCGGCGCCTGGCTGGCGATTGTCCTCGCCGGGCTCGGAGCTTTCCCGATCCCGACGTAGCATCACGGCATGTTGCGCTTCATGACCGCCGGCGAGTCACATGGGCCGGGGCTGGTGACGATCGTCGAGGGTCTTCCTCGCGGTCTCGACGTGTCGCCCGACCAGATCACGGACGAGCTGGCCCGCCGCCGGATGGGCTACGGGCGTGGGAAGCGCATGGCCATCGAGAAGGACGAGATCGAGATCCTGGGAGGGATCCGGCACGGTCGGACGCTGGGCTCACCGGTGGCGGTCGTGATCCGCAACACCGAATGGCCGCGATGGTCCGAGGAGATGAGCCCCGAGCCCGCCCCGTCCAGAAAACAGGTGACCCGTCCCCGGCCCGGCCATGCCGATCTGTCCGGCATGCTCAAGTACGGGACCGACGACGCCCGGGACATCCTGGAGCGAGCCTCGGCCAGGGAGACCGCGGCCCGCACCGTGGCCGGGGTCCTGGCCAAGATCCTCCTCAGCACCGTGGGGGTGCGGGTATTCAGCCATGTCGTCTCGATCGGCCCCGCCTCCAGCGAAGGCCCACTACCTGGGCCGGAGGACCAAGGCTCCATCGATGACAGCCCGGTTCGCTGTCTCGACCCGACCGCCGCGGCGGCCATGGTCTCCGCAATCGAGGATGCCAAGGCGCAACGCGACACCCTGGGCGGCGTGTTCGAGGTCCTCGGATTCGGCGTGCCCCCGGGGATCGGCTCTCACGTCCACTACGACCGCCGGCTCGACGCCCTCCTCGCCGCCGCCATCATGTCGATACCGGCGATCAAGGGAGTGGAGATCGGTGACGGGTTCGAGGTGGCCTCCCTTCCCGGGTCGAAGTCCCACGACGAGATCCTGCTCGACGACGGTGCCTTGCTCCGGCCGACCAATCGCGCCGGTGGCACCGAAGGGGGCATGAGCAATGGCGAGACGATCCGGGTCCGTGGGGCGATGAAGCCGATATCGACGCTGATGCGCCCTCTGCGCACCGTCGACATGACGACCGGTGAGCCGGCAGAGGCGGTCAGGGAGCGGTCCGATGTCTGCGCCGTGCCGGCGGCCGGTGTGGTGGGAGAGCAAATGGTCGCCTTTGTCCTCGCCGCCGAGTTCCAGAGGAAGTTCGGAGGGGACACGGTCGACGAGTTCGTGACCGCCGTGGATCGATATCGATCGGGGCTGTCCGAGCGACCGGGGACATGACATTGTGGCTGGTGGGGATGATGGGCTCGGGCAAGACCACGGCCGGGCGACTGGCGGCAGAGCGTCTGGCGGTGCCCTTTCTCGATATCGACGACGAGGTGGCTGCTGGGCGAGGGTCGTCGCTGCCCGAGCTGTGGGACGAGTTGGGGGAGAAGGGTTTCCGTGAGCTCGAGTCGGCTGCAATCGAGCGAGTGGCCGGAGCCGAGGCGATTGTGTCCACCGGGGGAGGAGTCGTCCTCGACCGGGCCAATCGATACCGGATGAAGTCCACCGGGACAGTTGTCTGGCTCAAGGCGCCTCCGCCCGTGCTCGCCGCCCGGCTCGAGGCCGGTGGCGGGCGCCCTCTGCTCGACGACCACCCGGATCAGGCGAACCGGCTCGCGATGCTCCTGGAAGAGCGGTCACGGGCCTATGGCGATGCGGCAGACTACGAGATCGACACGTCTCAGTTGTCGGTGGAGGATGTGGCCATGAGGATCGTGGGACTTTGGATGCCTTGACCGTCGCCGGCAGGACCGAGCTGGTCGTCGGTCGCGGGCTCCCCGACCAGATCCTCCCGGCGCGGCCCGGCCGTCAGCGGGTGGCGATCGTCACCCAGCCCGGGGCCACCCACATCGCACTCGACGTGGCGCAACAGGTCCGTGGCGATGACACCCAGGTCGAGGTGATCGGGCTTCCCGACCGCGAGGAGGCCAAGACCCTGGTGGTGGCCGGGTCGGTCTACGAGGCGCTGGCCAGGTTCGGGCTCGGGCGTCACGACACCGTCGTCGGAGTCGGCGGAGGCTCGGTGACGGATGTAGCCGGCTTCGTGGCCGGCACCTGGCTGAGAGGGGTGGAGGTCGTGCATGTGCCGACCACGCTGCTGGCTGCGGTCGACGCCGCTATCGGGGGCAAGACGGGGGTCAATCTGGCCGGCAAGAACCTGGTCGGCGTCTTCTGGCACCCGACGCGGGTCATCGTCGACGTCACCATCCTCGAGCAGCTGCCCACCACCCTCCGCCGGGAGGGGCTGGCCGAGGCCCTCAAGACCGGGATCGTCGGTGACACCGAGCTCTTCGAGCTGCTGGCTCGGGACGGGGAAGATGCACCTCTCGAGGAGGTGGTGACCCGGGCCGCGGCGGTCAAGGCGAGAGTTGTCGGCGAGGACGTGAGGGAGTCAGGGCTGCGAGCGATACTCAACTTCGGGCACACTATCGGCCACGCCATCGAGTTCGCCTCGCCACTGTCCCACGGCGAATCGGTGGCGGTGGGAATGATCGCCGCCGCGCGCATCTCGGAGCGACGTCTCCGATTTCCGGGGCTCGCCCGCCTGGTGGAGGCCATATCCGGTCTCGGTCTGCCGACACGGGTCCGAGGACTGGAGCGTGCCCGTGTCGACGATCTCCTTCGCCATGACAAGAAGCGGGATTCGGAGGGGATGCGCATGGTCCTGCTCAGGGCGCTCGGGGACCCGGTGGTGGAGCATGTGGATGCCCGTGATCTCGACGTGGGGCTGGACGCCGTCGGGCTCTGACCCGTTTCGGGTCCGGGACGGTTCCGACCACACTGCGAGCAACATGATCAGCACCAACGATGTCAAGCCGGGGATGGCCCTTCAGCTGAGCGACGGGCTCTTCACCATCGTCGAGTACCAGCACGTGAAGCCGGGCAAGGGCAAGGCCTTCGTTCGCATGAAGCTCAAGAACCTGGAGACCGGTCAGGTCCTCGACCGGACCTTCCGGGCGGAGGAGAACGTGGACCAGGCGATCATCGAACGCAAGGACCACCAGTTCCTCTATCAAGACGACCTCGGATTCCATTTCATGAACCTGGAGGACTTCGGGCAACTGGCCATGAGTGGCGATGAGGTAGGGGACGCGGCCGGGTACCTGGTCGAGGGCATGACCGCCAGCCTCTCCCTCTACCAGGGGACACCGATCGCGGTCGAGCTACCGGCGGCAGTCGAGCTGGAGGTGACCTACGCCGAGCCCGCGGTCAAGGGGGACACCCGGACAGGTGCCACCAAGCCGGTCACCCTTCAGACCGGGATTCGGATCCAGGTGCCGCTCTTCGTGGAGCAGGGCGACCTGGTGAAGGTCGACACCCGGTCAGGGGAGTACCTGACCAGGGTATGAGCGGGCGGGAGCCGAGAGACCTCGCCCTGGAGGCCCTCTATCAGGTCGAGATCACCGGTGACAGCACCGATGTCGAAGGTCTGACCGGCAAGGTCGGGTACCTGGTCCACGGCGTTCTCGAGCACAAGGCGGAGTTGGACCACGAGATCGAGTCCGCCTCGGAGCATTGGAGCGTGGCGAGGATGCCGGTCATCGACCGCTCGATCCTCCGTCTTGGTCTCTTCGAGCTGCGTCACAGTCGGGAGACGCCCACAGCGGTGGTGGTGTCCGAGGCGGTACGTCTCGCCAATATCTACTCCACAGAGAGATCAGGGGCCTTCGTCAACGGGGTCCTCGCCTCGCTGGCGAGGTCGACCCGCGATCGCGCCCCGTAATCGGGTTCAGTCCGCGTATGACCCTGAGCGTCCCGATTTGGGCCGGGGGTTGGGATCGGCGGGCCCACCCGGCTAAGGTCGCTCACACCTTTAAGCACGGTCCGGTGAGGCCGGGAAGGAGCGAGATGGGGCCTGTCCCATCGGTGTCGGAGGCACTCCGATGCCCCAGGTGATGAACGGTCAGGACATGCGGAGGGCAGTTCGCCGCATCGCCCACGAGATCCTCGAGCGACATCACGGGGCCGAGTCCGTGTTCATTGTCGGAATCCACACACGGGGCGTGCACCTGGCCCGTTTGCTCGGAGACCTCATCGCCGAGTTCGAGGGGGTCTCAGTTCCGGTCGGCGAGTTGGACATCGGCGAGTATCGAGACGACCGCGACCTGCGTCACACCCGTGACTCGGGATCAACCGCCATCCCGGGCGACATCTCGGAGCAGAGCGTGATCGTGGTCGACGACGTCCTCTACACCGGGCGCACGGTCCGGGCGGCCTTGGACGCGCTCTCCGACATCGGCCGGGCCCGTCAGACCGAGTTGGCGGTGCTGGTCGACCGGGGGCATCGCCAGCTCCCGATCCGGGCGGACTACGTCGGCAAGAACTTGCCCACCAGCCACGAGGAGGTGGTCCGGGTCCGTCTCAGACCGGTCGATCACGAAGAAGGGGTCTGGGTCGAGAGGAACGGAGCGGCATGAGCGGGCTTCTGTCCCTGGCCGGGATGAGCCGTCAGAGCCTGGAGGCCCTCCTCGACCGGGCCCAGGGATACGTGGGAGGGGAGACGGCCACCGGGGAAGCCTTCACCGGTGCCACCGTCACCACTGCGTTCTTCGAGTCTTCGACCAGGACGAGGCTCTCCTTCGAGAAGGCGGCGCACCATCTCGGGGCCCATGTGATGAGTCTCAGCCCCGAGCAGTCTTCTACGACCAAGGGCGAGTCGTTCAAGGACACGATCCTCACCCTGACTGCGATCGGGACCGACTTGTTCGTCATCCGACATTGGCTGGCGGATGCTGCCGAGCTCACCGCCGCCTGGTCGGGACGTCCCGTGATCAACGCCGGTGTGGGGAGGAGAGAGCACCCGACTCAGACGCTGATCGACGCCCTCACCTTGCGTCAGCGGTTCGGGCGCCTCGAGGGGCTGCGCATGGCTGTCGTCGGTGACATCGCCAACAGCAGGGTGGCCCATGGCCATCTCCTCGCTCTCCCCACCCTGGGGGTGGAGCTGACCCTGGTCGGGCCCACCCCTTTCCTCCCGACGGCCAACCCCTGGGGGGTGAGGATGGTCACGGACCTGGACCAGGAGTTGGGGGACGTGGACGTCGTCTACCTCCTCCGTATCCAGAGAGAGCGCGGGGCGGCTTCGGGTATCCCTTCGATCGGCGGTTATGCCCGTCGCTATGGGATGAGCGAGGAGCGTCTCTCCATGCTCAAGCCTGCGTCCGTGATCATGCACCCGGGGCCGATAACCCGTGGGGTCGAGATCGACGACGCCGCCGCCGACGGAGACAGATCACTGATCCTGGACCAGGTGGCCAACGGGGTGCCGGTGCGGATGGCCGTTCTCTCGGAGACATTGGGGGGCGCCCGATGATCGTGATCCGCAACGCCCAGGTGCTCCGTGCCGCGGGCGTCGAGAAGACGACGGTTGTGATCGAAGGCGACACGGTCGAGTCGGTTGGTGTCGACCCGGCGGTCAACGGTGCACGTGTCATCGAGGCGGGCGGAGCCTGGCTCGGGCCCGGGCTCGTCGATCTCCACGTCCATTTCCGGGACCCTGGCCAGACCTGGAAGGAGGACATCGAGAGCGGGGCCAGGGCAGCATCCGCGGGGGGGTACACCGCCGTGGTGGCCATGCCCAACACCGAGCCCCCGGTGGATGGGGGGCACAGTGCGGCAGCGGCCATCGACCGAGCGAAGACGATCGACAGTCTCGACTTGGTGGTGGCCGGCTCCCTGACCCAAGGGCGGTCCGGGGCCGGCATGGCCGACTTCGACGCGATGTACGAGTCCGGGGTGAGGTTCTTCACCGACGATGGCGACACAGTCCCGGAGTCCGGGCTGTTGCGGAGGATCATGACCTATCTCCGGGATCTCCCCGGAGCGGTCGTCGCCGAGCATGCCGAGGACCGATCCCTGACCGACCGCGGCCACCTGAACGAGGGCGTGATTTCGGCCCGGCACGGCATCGTCGGGATCCCGGGTGTCGCCGAAGAGGTCATCGTGGCCAGGGATCTTGCCCTTGCCGCCGACACGGGCGCCCGGCTCCACATCCAGCACGTTTCGACGGCCTCCTCACTCAGGCTGATCGAGCGGGCGCGGGAGACGGGGACCTCGGTCACGTGCGAGGTGACGCCGCATCACGTGGCGCTGGACGAGGAGGCCCTCGAGGACCTCGACCCGAATCTGAAGATGTACCCGCCGCTGCGAGCCGCCTCGGACAGAGCCGTCCTGGCCGAGGCTCTACGCCAGGGTTGGATCGACGCCGTGGCAACCGATCATGCCCCCCACACCGCCGCGGAGAAGGGTGTCCCCTTCGAGGAGGCCCCGCGAGGAGTGATCGGGCTGGAGACGGCCGCACCGGTAATCTGCGAGGTCTTGGGTGGCGACCAGGCCAAGTTCTTCGACCGGATGAGCGTGGCCCCGGCCCGGATTGCGGGTCTGGACCGCCAGGGGATTGCGGTCGAACCGGGTTCGCCTGCCAATCTCGTGCTCTTCGCCCCGGAGCTTCGCTGGTCCGCAGGGCACTTCGCCTCGAAGTCGGCGAACAGCCCGTTCACCGGAGAGGAGTTGACTGGAAGGGTGCTGGCGACCATCTATGAGGGCCGGGTCTCGTTCGAGGGTGGTCTGAGATGACCACCCGGGAGCAGGCCATGCTGTGCACGGCCGACGGCGAGACCTTTCGGGGCCGATCGGTGGGGGCACGCGGTGTCACCACCGGTGAGGCCGTGTTCAACACCTCGATGACCGGGTACCAGGAGATCCTGACAGACCCCTCCTATGCGGGCCAGGTGGTGGTCATGACCACCTCTCACATCGGCAACTACGGGGTGTTCGACGGGGACGAGCAGTCATCGGGCCCGGCTGTCTCCGGCTTCGTGGTCCGAAGCATGTCGAGACGGGACTCCAACTGGCGGTCCCAGGGCGCCATAGGCGACTACCTCCGGAGCCACGACGTGGTGGCGATGGCCGACGTCGACACCAGACGGCTCACCCGGCATCTCCGAGACCAAGGGGCGATGCCGGTGGCCGTCGGTGTGGACGTCGACGAGTCGGAGCTCCAGCAGATGGCGGCGACAGCCCCGTCGATGGTGGGGAGGGACCTCGCCTCGTCGGTCAGCACCAGCCACCCCTACCGTCTCGAGCCGACGACCGAGCCACGGGGACGGGTCGTGGCCATCGACCTCGGGATGAAGCGGGACATCCTGGCCCATCTGACCGCTCGTGGATTCGAGGTCGACATCGTTCCTGCCCGGACCGACGCCGGGCAGGTGCTCGCTCTGGAACCTGACGGGGTATTCGTCTCCAACGGCCCGGGTGACCCCGAGCCCCTGGTGGCGACCACCGAGACACTGGGCGCGCTCCTGGGCAAGGTGCCCCTGTTCGGGATCTGCCTCGGACATCAGGTCCTGGGTCTTGCCGTCGGCGCCGCCACCTACAAGCTCCCCTTCGGCCATCACGGCGGGAACCACCCGGTGCGTCGGCTGGCCGACGGCAGGGTCGAGATAACGGCGCAGAACCACGGCTTCGCGGTCGACCTGTGGTCATTGGCCGGTGAGCCGGCGCCGGTGCGGTCCGGTCTCGCCGGGCCCGACCTGCTGCCGCCGAGCGTCGAGAGCCGGTTCGGCCGGCTCATCCCCACCCATCAGAACCTGAACGACGGGACGCTGGAGGGGATGGAGTTGAGCGACATCCCTGCGTTCTCGGTGCAGTATCACCCCGAGTCCGCTCCCGGCCCCCGCGATGCGCGGGGTCTGTTCGACAGGTTCGCCCGGATGATCGAGGGGGAAGGCTGATGGCGGCGAGAAGAGACATCAGGTCGATTCTCCTCATCGGGTCGGGGCCCATCGTGATCGGACAGGGCTGCGAGTTCGACTACTCGGGCACCCAGGCGGCCAAGGTGCTCCGGGCCGAGGGGTATCGGTTGATCCTGGTCAACTCCAACCCGGCGACCATCATGACCGACCCCGAATTCGCCGACGCCACCTACATCGAGCCCATAACCCCGGAGGTGGTGGCCGAGATAATCGCCCGTGAGCAGCCCGATGCCCTGTTGCCCACTCTGGGTGGTCAGACCGCCCTCAACGTGGCCGCCGAGTTGGCGAGACGCGGTGTCCTCGACCGTCACGGGGTGGAGATGATCGGCGCAGGTCTCGAAGTGATCGAGCGGGCCGAGGACCGGGGCCTGTTCAAGGAGACCATGGAGAAGGTCGGTCTGGACGTCCCTCGTGCGGGATACGCCCGTTCCATGACCGAAGCGGTCAAGATCGCGCACGAGATCGGGTTCCCGGTGATGGTGCGGCCCTCCTTCATCCTCGGCGGGGGCGGTACCGGCATCGCGGCCGACGACGAGGAGCTGATCGAGGTGGCCCGCAACGGCCTGGCCGCCTCTCCGGTGTCCGAGATCCTGGTGGAGGAGTCGGTGGCGGGCTGGAAGGAGTTCGAGCTCGAGGTGATGCGTGACCGCCAGGACAACGCGGTCATCGTCTGCTCGATCGAGAATCTCGATCCGATGGGGGTCCACACCGGCGACTCGATCACGGTGGCCCCGATCCAGACCCTGTCCGATCGTGAGTACCAGGAGATGCGCGACGACGGGATCGCGGTCCTGAGGGCGATCGGCGTCGAGACCGGGGGATCGAATGTGCAGTTCGCAGTCGACCCGGAGACCGGGCGCCGTCTCGTCATCGAGATGAACCCGAGGGTGAGCAGGTCCTCCGCACTGGCCTCGAAGGCCACGGGGTTCCCCATCGCCAAGATCGCGGCGCTTCTCGCAGTGGGGTACACGCTGGACGAGATCGCCAACGACATCACCGGCGCCACCCCCGCCTCCTTCGAGCCCGCGCTCGACTACGTCGTGGTCAAGGTGCCTCGCTTCGACTTCGCCAAGTTCCCCTCCGCCTCGCCCCGTCTCACCACCTCGATGCGGAGCGTGGGCGAGGCAATGTCGATCGGGAGGACCTTTCCCGAGGCGCTGCAGAAGGCGTTGCGCAGCATGGAGAACGGGCGTTTCGGTCTCAACGCCGATCCCGGTGAGCAGGCTCTCGCCGAACAGGGAGACGACGAGCTGCGGGAGTCCATCTCCGTCCCCACCCCGTCCCGCATATTCGCCGTGGCCGAAGGGCTGCGACGGGGTTGGGGGGTGGGGGAGATCTCCGCCCTGAGTGCCATCGATCCATGGTTCGTGGACCAGATCGCGGAGATCGTGGAGGTCCGCTCCGAGATCGAGATGGCCGGTCCCGGGGACCGAGACGTGCTCCAGGAGGCGAAGCGTTTCGGGTTCTCCGACCGTCAACTGGCCCATCTCTGGAATCGGGCCGAGGACGAGGTCCGGGCCGAGCGCAAACGTCTGGGGGTGAACCGCACCTACAAGACGGTCGACACCTGTGCCGCCGAGTTCGAGGCATTCACCCCGTACATGTACGGGACGTTCGAAGAGGAGTCGGAGGTGCCCCCGTCACGGCGTCCCCGAGTGGTGGTCCTGGGATCGGGCCCCAACCGGATCGGTCAGGGGATCGAGTTCGACTACTGCTGTGTCCATGCCTCGTTCGCCCTCCGCGACGCCGGATACGAGACGGTCATGATCAACTGCAACCCGGAGACGGTGTCCACCGACTACGACACCTCCGATCGGCTCTACTTCGAGCCCCTCACCTCCGAAGACGTCGTCGACGTGATCGAGGCCGAGCAGCCCGAGGCGGTCATCGTGCAGCTCGGTGGCCAGACCCCGCTCAACCTGGCCCAGGCCCTGCACGATGCCGGTGTGCCCATTGCCGGCACATCCCCGGCGTCGATAGCCCTGGCCGAGGATCGAGAGCAGTTCGGCGAGCTGTGCCGGGGCCTCGGGCTGCGTCAGCCCCCCGCGGGCACGGCGACCTCGGCCCGTGAGGCGGAGGACGTGGTGGACCAGATCGGGCTGCCGGTCATGGTCCGGCCCTCCTTCGTCCTCGGCGGGCGAAAGATGCGGGTGGTCTACAGCGTCGAAGAGCTGGCCGACTACGTCCGCGAGATCTATGGGGAGGGTGACCCGGAGCTGACCGGGGCGCCGATCCTCATCGACCGCTTCCTCGAGGCGGCGGTCGAGGTCGACGTGGATGCGGTCTACGACGGCTCGGAGCTGTTGCTCGGTGGTGTGATGGAGCATGTCGAGGAGGCAGGGGTCCACTCGGGGGACTCCGACTGCGTGACCCCGCCCCCCACCATCTCGGACGAGGCACACAAGGAGATCCTGCGGGCAACCGTCGATCTCGCAGCTGCCCTCGAGGTCCGGGGTCTGATCAATCTCCAGTTCGCGGTCAAGAGCGACGACGTCTACGTGCTGGAGGCGAACCCACGGGGGAGCCGGACCGTGCCTTTCATCAGCAAGGCCACCGGTGTTCCCCTGGCCCGGATCGCGGCCAGGGTGATGATGGGCAGCACCGTCGAGGAGCTTCGCCGGGAGGGCCTCGTCCCGGCGCCGGGTCACCGCCCCGTGTTCGTGGCGGTGAAGAACGCCGTGCTCCCCTGGGACCGCTTCCCCGAGGAGGATTCGGTGCTCGGCCCCGAGATGCGGGCCACTGGCGAGGTGATGGGGATCGGGCCCGATGTCGGTGTGGCCTTTGCCAAGGCCCTTCTCGCCGCAGGCCACATCCTCCCCACCCGGGGGAGGGTTTTCCTCTCTTTTGCCGACCGGGACAAGCCGATGGGTCTGGCCGTGGCCCAGGCGTTCACCATCCTGGGCTTCGATCTGGTGGCCACCCATGGGACGGCTCGGTATCTCCGCCATCACGCCATCGATGCCGAGCCGGTGCACAAGGTCGGCGAAGGGCCGAGAGACATCGAGCAGCGGCTGGAGGATGGCGAGGTTCAACTCGTGATCAATACCCCGCGTGGGGGCAGGGCGCGCTCGGACGGCAGGACGATCCGGATCGCGGCCCGGTCCCATTCCATCCCGTGTGTCACCACCATTCAGGGTGGTCTTGCCGTTGCCCGCAGTCTCCGTGCCGGGCCCGGCGCCATCCAGCGACCCAGGAGCCTCCAGGAATGGCATCAGACCGGCTGACGGCGCACTTGGGCCCGATCGAGCTTCGGACACCGCTCATCGCCGCCTCCGGCACCGTTGGCTCCGTTTGGGAGTGGGCACAGGTGGCGGACCTCGCCAGCTACGGGGCGGCAGTGGCCAAGTCTGTGGCGCCCTTGGAGTGGGCGGGGAGGCCCGCCCCTCGTCTGGCCCCGGCCGGGCCGGGCATGCTCAACGGGGTCGGGATCCAGAATCCCGGGATCGAGGCGTGGGTCGAGATGATGATGCCGAGACTGGACACCCTGGGCGTTCCGGTGTGGGGGTCGGCGGTCGGTGAGACGCCGGACGAGTTCGCCATGGTCGCCAAAGGGCTCCACGCCGCGGGCGTCCCCGTGGTCGAGGTCAACCTCTCCTGCCCGAATCTCGAGGACGGGCGCATGTTCGCCATGGATGCTCCCAGGTCGGGCGAGGTGATCAGGGCCGTCGTCTCGGCCTGTGACGCCCCGGTCGGGGCCAAGCTGTCGCCGAACGCCGATGACATCGTCGCGGTGGCCGCCTCCTGCATGGAGGCCGGCGCCACCTTTCTCACATTGACCAACACCGCACTTGGCTTTGGTATCGACACCGACACCCGACGCCCCCTGCTGAGCGGGGGTGTGGGCGGATACAGCGGGCCGGGGCTCAAGGCCCTTTCGCTGCGCTGTGTCTACGAGGTCGCCCGGGCTCTGCCCGGGGTGCCCATCGTCGGCTGTGGCGGGGTGATGACGGGCCGTGACGTGGTGGAGTATCTCCTCGCCGGGGCGTCGGCGGTGGCGATGGGCACCGTCCACCTCGCCGAGCCCCGCGCCGGCAAGCGCATCGGGCGGGAGCTGTGGCGCGAGCTCGATCGCCGCGGGGTGACCGTGGCCGATCTGGTGGGGGCCGTGATGCCGTGGTGAGCCATTTGCTGGTGGCCCTCGACTTGCCGACTGCTGAGGAGGCCGTGGGCATGGCTCGGGCACTTCGACCGCATGTCGTCGGTTTCAAGGTCGGGCTCGAGCTGTTGATGGGCGAAGGCCCGTCCGTTGTGTCACGCGTGGCGGGGCTGGGTGCCCCCGTGTTCGTCGATGCCAAACTCCACGACATACCGAACACGGTGGCCAGGGCGGCGAGACGACTGGGGGCGATCGGCGCCCGGTGGGTGACCGTTCACGCCGCCGGCGGCGAGGAGATGGTCCGGGCGGCGGCCGAGGAGCTGGCCACGAGCTCGGATGGCGAGGCGGGCGTCCTGGCGGTGACCGTGCTCACCTCACTCGACGGCCCGGGACTGGCCAGGGCCGGTGTCGACAAGCCCCTCGGCGACCAGGTCGAGGTCATGTCCCGGCTGGCCGCCGGCGCGGGCGCCGAGGGAGTGGTGTGCGCCGTTCCCGAGGCGTCGCTGGTCAGGGCGCTGGGGCTGGGCCTGACGGTGGTGACACCCGGGATCAGGCCGGCAGGGGCCATTGCCTCGGACCAACGGAGGGTTGCGACCCCGGCCGAGGCGATCCGCCAGGGCGCCGATCTGCTCGTGGTTGGGCGCCCCATCACCGATGCCCCGGACCCGGTGGCATCCGCCGTTGCCATCGCCGAGGAGATTGCGGGGGCGGTTTCGGCGGCTTAGGCACCTGCTTGGTGGCTATGGTCGGGTCGTCGACCGAGATGAGGACATGGCGCAACCACCCCAACTGACCGATGAACAGAGAGCAGCAGCACTGGCCAAGGCAGCCGAGGCGAGGAGAGTGCGCGCCGAGGTGAAGGAGCTGCTGAAGACCGGATCTCTTCGTCTCTCCGATCTGATCGAGCAGGCCGACAGTGACCACATCCTGGCCGGGCTCAAGGTGGAGCGGGTCATCGCTTCCATGCCTGGCACCGGCAAGATCAAGGCGAAGCGGCTGATGGAGTCGCTCGGAATCGCCGAGAACCGCCGGATCAGGGGTCTGGGAGACAAACAGAAAGAGGCCCTCCTAGCCGAGTTCTCCTGAAGTGGCGGGCCGGATTCTGGTGGTGGCGGGGCCGTCAGGCTCCGGGAAGTCGAGCATCGTGAGAGACCTCCTCGAGCGGCTCGACGTCGAGTTCTCGGTGTCTTCAACGACCCGTTTGCCCCGTCCCGGGGAAAGACACGGGGTCCACTACGACTTCATCTCCCGACGCGACTTCGACGCCATGATCGCCAACGACGAGCTCCTGGAATGGGCGGAGTACAACAACCGCTTCTACGGCACGCCGGCCGCTCCTGTCGACGAGGCGATCGCTGCCGGGAGGGACATCCTGCTCGAGATCGACATTCAGGGGGCAAGGCAGGTTCGGGAGCGCCGCCCGGAAGCGGTCATGTTCTTCATCGCCCCGCCCTCGCTCGAGGAGCTGGAGAAGCGACTGCGAAGGAGGGGCGACACCTCGGAGGAGGACATCGAAGAGAGACTCGAGATAGCCGAGTCGGAGACGGCGGAGGCGCCCACCCTCTTCGACCACATCGTGGTCAACGAGAACCTGGACCAGGCGGTCGACGACATGGTGGGGCTGATTACCGGCGGGTGATCGGGTACTCTGTCAGGATTCCCCCTTCCCGAAAGGAACCATGAAGATCGAACAGGTCATCGACCAGATCGGCAACCGATTCGCCACGGTTGTCGTCGCCGCCCGCCGGGCCCGTCAGATCAACGGCTACTTCCATCAGCTCGGTGTCGGCTTCGGTGAGTTCGTGCCGCCCCAGGTCCACTCCTTGTCACGTAAGCCGCTGACCATCGCCATGGAAGAGATAGCCGAGGGCAAGGTCTCGGTCGACACCGTCGAGGACTGATGCTCCAGGGCCGGCGCGTCCTCCTCTGTGTGACCGGCGGCGTCGCCGCCTACAAATCGGCATACCTGGCTCGGCGTCTCGTCGAGGCCGGTGCCACGGTGCGGGTGGAGATGACGGAATCGGCGCTCGCGTTCGTCGGTGCTCAGACCTTCGCCGCCATCACCGGCGAGCACCCGTTCACCTCTTTGTTCGACGCCGGGCTGGTCTCCCCCCACACCGAGCTCGCCCGTTGGGCCGATCTGGTGATCGTCGCCCCTGCGACCGGGGCCACCCTCGGTCGTGTCGCCAACGGCATCTCAGAGGACCTGGTCAGCGCCACCTTGATCGCCACCACCTCTCCCGTCCTGTTGGCACCGGCCATGCACACCGAGATGTGGGAGCACCCGGCCACCGTGCGCAACCTGGAGACTCTTGCCGGCTTCGGGTACCACACCATCGGCCCGGAGAGCGGGCCGTTGGCCGGAGGGGACAGCGGCGTGGGCCGGGTCGCCGAGCCCGAGGAGATCGTGGCCGCCGCCAACGACATCCTGAGTGGCGAGGGCCAAGGGAAGAAGGTGCTGGTGACGGCGGGGGGCACTCGGGAGCCTGTCGATCCGGTGCGATTCCTGGGGAACCGGTCGTCGGGGAAGATGGGGCATGCCATCGCCGATGCCGCCATCCGCCGCGGCTACGACGTGACCCTGGTCACGACGGCGGACCTGCCCGCCCACCCGGCGGCCAAGGTGGTGCGTGTCGAGACCGCCGAGGAGATGCTGGGGGCGGTCACAGACGTCGAGGCCGATATCGCCATAATGGCCGCCGCCGTCGCCGACTTCAGACCGGCGACCGCCTCGAGCTCGAAGATCCCCCGAGCCGACGGGCTGTCCTCCATCGAGCTGGCCGCCACCCCTGACATCCTGGCCTCGGTGGTGGGGCGCGAGACGAGGCCTTTCACCGTCGGGTTTGCCGCTGAGACCGGAGGCGTGAAGCGAGCCATCGAGAAGGCGAGACGCAAGGGGGTCGATCTCCTGGTCTACAACGACGTGACCGAGCCAGGCTCGGGCTTCGGCACGGACACCAACCGGGTGGTCATCATCGATCGGGAAGGTGACACCGAGGAGCTCCCGCTGCTGCCCAAGACGGAGGTAGCGGAGCGGATCCTGGACCGGGTCTCCCCCGCCGTCGGGCAACAGGGTTAACCTCGCTCCCGCCATGAGGAGTTGGTACTTCACTTCCGAGTCGGTCACGGAGGGGCACCCGGACAAGGTGGCGGACGCCATCTCGGACTCCGTGCTCGACGCAGCTCTGACCAACAACGAGATGGCCCGGGTCGCCTGCGAGGTGTTGGTGACCACCCGTTTGGCGATCGTGGGCGGTGAGATCTCGGAGGGGGCCAAGCCCGACGTCGAGGCCATCGTCGAGGAGACGGTGGCGCGGATCGGCTACGACGGATTCGACCCGGGATTCGCCTCGGGCAACCTCGAGATACAGGACAGGGTCCAGCTGCAGAGCCCCGACATCTCCGAAGGTGTCGATCGCGAGCTCGGCGCCGGGGATCAGGGTCTGATGTTCGGGTTTGCCGTCGACGAGACCGCCGAGCTCATGCCCCTTCCCATCCAGCTCGCCCACCGGATGGCCGAGCGGCTCTCCGAGGTCCGCAAGACGGGGAAGCTCGACTATTTGCGACCGGATGGCAAGACCCAGGTCATGGTCCGTTACGTGGGGGATCGGCCGGTGGCAGTGGAGAAAGTCCTGATCTCGGCACATCACGCCAAGGACAAGGATCAGGGCGAGATGCGACAGGAGGTCTTCGACGCCGTGGTGGCGGCAGTGATCCCCGAGGACCTGCTCGACCCGGGAGTGGAATTCATCTTCAACCCGTCTGGTCGATTCGAGGTCGGGGGACCGGTGGCCGACACCGGGCTCACCGGGCGAAAGATCATCGTCGACACCTATGGCGGCTATGCCCGCCACGGCGGGGGCGCCTTCTCGGGCAAGGACGCGACCAAGGTCGACCGATCTGCCTCCTACGGGGCCCGCTGGGCGGCGAAGAACCTGGTGGCGGCGGGTCTCGCCCGGAAGCTGGAGATACAGCTCTCCTACGCCATCGGACGGGCGGATCCATTCTCCGTCCAGGTTGATACGTTTGGCACCGAGCAGCTGGCGCCCGAGAAGATCGAGAACTTGGTGCGGGAGGTGTTCGACTTCAGACCGGCATCCATCATCGACCGGTTGAGCCTGAGGTCCCCCGTCTTCGCCGGCACCGCCGCCTACGGTCACTTTGGGCGCCCCGGTTTCGCCTGGGAGGCTCTCGACATGGTCGATGCGATCAAAGGGGCGGCCGGTCTCTGAGTCGACCCACGGCTCGCGTCGTCCCCGACGTCCCTACCTTCGCCGTCGACAAGGGCTTTTGGTACAGCATTCCTGACCAGCTTCGTGGGTCGGTGCAAGTCGGCTCCATCGTCAAGGTCCCGCTCTCGGGGAGGAAGACCCGGGGGTTCGTTGTGCAACTCGATGGGGAGCGCGAGGGGGCGCTGAAGGACGTTGCCGCCCTGTCGAGTCAGGTACCGGTGTTCGACGCCAGGCTGTTCAAGACGATCGATTGGGCGGCCACACACTATGTGGCCCCGCTCTCCGTTCTCCTCGACAGATCGGCTCCACCCAACCTGCCCACGCCGGCCGAGCCGGGGGAGTGGAAGACGCCTCTGCCGGGCACATCGGGTCGCCATCCCCTGCTCGAGATCACACGCGAGGTCGCGACCGGCCGCCGTCGGCCGGCGACGGCGGTTGTCGGGAGTTGGCTGAGCTTCGAATGGCTCGACGCGCTCCTCCCCGTCCTTGGCCGTGGCTCGTCGGTGCTGGTGGTGACGGCCACCGAGACCGAGGCCGGTGTGGTCGGCGGGGAGGCTCGGAAACGTGGCTTCCCGACGGTTCTCGCCGCCGGCGACGTGGCTCGGGATCTCACCACGTCATGGGTCGCGGCACAGGTTCCCGGCCGCCTTGTCGTCGGCACCCCGAGAGTGTCCATGTGGCAGGTGGCCGACCTCGCCCTGGCCATCGTGCTCGAGGAGGGGCGACGCGCCATGAAAGACCGGCAGACGCCAACTCTTCACGTCCGCGACATGCTGACCACTCGATCGCGAGTAGAAGGCTTCTCGATCGTCTTCATGGGGCCTACTCCTTCGGTCGAAGTGCTCGCCTCGGGGCCGGAGATCATCCGCCCGGGAAACCGTGCCTGGCCGCTGGTGGAGATCGTGGACCGTCGTGACGACCCACCCGGCTCGGGGTTCTTCGCCGAGCGCACCGCGACCGCCATCAGGGCGATGGTCGCCGAGCGGCGGCCGTGCTTCGTGTTCACCCATCGCCGGGCCTCGGACTCGTCCATGCGCTGTGTCGCCTGCCGGCGGGTGAAGGTCTGCTCCGGTTGCGGGTCCCGTCTCGGGAGAGAGGCCAACTGCCGACGGTGCGGGCGGGCCACGGGTCCCTGCGCCAACTGTGGCGGGACCGGGTTCGAGGAGATGGGGTCGGAGCCGGAGCGGTTGGCCGCCGAGATCAACCGCAGACTGGGCGAGAGCGTGGCGGGCACCCATCCCACCGACCGACTGGTCGCGGTCGGGACGGAGCGAGACCTGCCCTCTCTGCGGCCGGCGCCTTTGGTCGTGGCGGTCGATGTCGATGGTCTCATGCTCGGTCACAACTACCGCACCTCCGAGGAGGCGCTGCGCATCCTGGCCCGTCTCGCCAACAACGTCGAGTCCGGTCATGGGCGGCGGATGATGGCTCAGACCTCGTTGCCGGAAGCATCATTGGTCACCGCACTGAGACGCGGGGACCCGATGCCATACCTGGAGGAGCTGCTCGTGGAGCGGGCCCGGCTCGGGCTCCCCCCGGCCACCGAGATGCTCGCCATCGAGATTCGGGGAGAGGAGGGTCCGGCCCGATTCGACGGCGACCTCAGGGCATTGCACCCACCTGCGCTCCTGGGCCCCGCCCAAGTCGCCCAGGGATGGCGATGGCTCCTCCAGGGCTCCCTGGGGCCCCTCAAGCGAAGGTTGCGCCCGGTGGTGCAGCGGTGGCGGGAGACGGGGGCCACGGTGCGCATCGACGCCGACCCGATCGACCTGTAGCCACGGGTTTATGCTCACCCCACCCTCCAATCCCAGAGCATGGCCATCTACCCGATACGCACCTTTGGCGACCCTGTGCTTCGTCTCGAGACCAAACCGGTCATCCAGATCGACGACGTGGTCAGGACCCTGGTCCAGGACATGATCGAGACGATGTACGAGGCGCCGGGGGTCGGTCTGGCCGCCAATCAGATCGGCATACCGAGGAAGGTCGCGGTCTTCGATGCCCAGGACGATCTCGGGGCGAGGGTGATCATCAATCCCGAGATAGTCGAGGTCAGCGGTGAATGGGAGTACGAGGAAGGGTGTCTATCGGTCCCCGGTCACTGGTGGGAGATCAAGCGTCCCGGGTTCGCCCGGGTCCGCGCCCTCGACATCGACGGGAAGGAGGTCGAGTACGCGGGGGACGGTCTCCTCGGCCGTGTCCTCCAGCATGAGATCGACCATCTCAACCAACGGCTGCTCATCGACCGCCTCGATAGGCCGACGCGGAAAAAGGCGCTGCGGGACCTGCGTGAGGAGGCCCTGGGCTTGGCCACCTTCGAGTGAGTCGCATCGCCTTCCTGGGGACCCCGGGCGTCGCCGTGCCCACGTTGCGGGCACTGGCCCAGCGGCATGACATCGCGATCGTGATCACCCAGCCCGACCGAGGTCGAGGTCGGGGCCGGGCCCTCTCGCCGCCCCCGGTCAAGGTGGAGGCCGCCCGGCTCGGCATCGACCTCGCCCAACCCACCTCGGCGGCGGGGATCCGGCCAGCTCTGAAGTCTGCGGGTGGTCTGGACCTGGCTGTTGTCGTCGCCTATGGCCGGATCCTCGAACCCGCTGCCCTGGAGGTCCCGGCGCAGGGGATGCTCAATGTGCACTTCTCCCTGCTGCCCCGTTGGAGGGGGGCCGCCCCCGTGGCCAGGGCTCTGATGGAGGGTGACCCCATGACCGGAGTGACCATCATCCGGCTGGATGATGGTCTCGACACCGGCCCGGTGCTCACGGCACAGGCAGTGGACATCGGCAGCGAGGAGACGGCGGGCGAGCTGAGCGCCAGACTGGCCGCCCTCGGGGCCAGATTGCTGGCCGACGTCATCCCGCCCTACCTGAGCGGGGAGCTGGAGCCGGTGCCCCAGAGCGATGAGGGGATGACCTATGCCGCCAAGATCGAGCCGGGCGAGCGCTCGATCCGGGTCGACGGAGCGAGGGGGGACGAGGTCAACCGGGTCCGCGCCCTGTCTCCAGAACCGGGAGCGGTCCTGGTCATCGACGGTGACCCTCACCAGGTGCTCAGAGCCCGGCTCCACGAAACATCACCGGAGCCGGGGCGGTGGGTGGCAGCGGGAGGGGCCCCGGTGGTCGGGTTGGGCGACGGGGGTGTGGAGATCGTGGAGCTCCTGCCACCGGGCAGGCGCCCGATGAGTGGGGAGGCATGGCTCCGGGGACTACGCCGGGACACCGGCAACGTGGCCTGATCGATCGGTAGGCCGGACCTTAGACTCGGTGTGAATGGCCACCTTGAAGATCGCCCCTTCGCTTCTTGCTGCCGATTTCAGCTGTCTCGAGAGGCAGATAAAAACCGTCGAGCCCGAGGTGGACTGGCTGCACATCGACGTGATGGACGGGCATTTCGTGCCGAACATCTCCTTTGGCATCCCGGTCCTGCGCAGCATCCGGCCCATTACGGACCTCTACTTCGACTGTCACCTCATGACCACCAATCCCGACGCCCTCCTCCCCCAGATGGCGGAGGCCGGGGCCGATCTGGTCACCATGCACATCGAGGCGATGCCCGACCCGACCCGGGCGGCCAAACGGGCCCGTGAGAGCGGGCTCGACTTCGGGCTGGTGTGCAACCCGGGGACTCCCTTCCCTGCCTTGAGCCCCTTCATGGAGCTGAGCGACGTGGTGCTGCTCATGTCGGTGGAGCCGGGTTTCGGTGGTCAGAGCTTCATGTCCGAGGTGCTGTCCAAGGTCGAAGAGGCCAGAGAATGGGTTGAGGATCACGGATTGCCGACCGATATTCAGATCGACGGTGGAATCACGACCGAAACCGCTCGTCTGGCCTTCGCGGCCGGCGCCAACGTGCTCGTTGCCGGGACGACTATTTTCGGAGCCGAGGACCCGTCGGCGGCAGCTGTCGAACTGAGAAGGGCAACACAAGGCAATGAGTGAACGAGTCCTCATCGCGGACGACGATCCGGACATACTTGCCGTGGTCCAGGTCAACTTCGAGCTGGAGGGCTTCGAGGTCGAGACGGCAGTCGACGGCGAGGATGCCTTGCAGAAGGCCACGGCCAACCCCCCGCATGTGATCGTTCTCGACATCATGATGCCCCGCATGGACGGGCTCACCGCACTGCACCGGCTGCGAAGCCAGGCCTCGACCGGGAACATCCCGATCATCCTCCTCACGGCCCGAGGCCTCCCCGAGGACAGGGTCCGAGGTCTCGAGCTCGGCGCCGACGACTACATCACCAAGCCGTTCGACATCAACGAGTTGGTGGCCCGGGTCAGGGCCGTGGTGCGACGCACCCAGGCGGCTAGGGACCTGTCCCCCCTGACCGGTCTCCCCGGCAACTTCAAGATCACCGGCGAGGTGGAGGAGCGGATCTCGTCCGGCCGGGACTTCGCCCTGGTCCACGGCGATCTCGACAACTTCAAGGCTTTCAACGACCACTACGGGTTCATGCGCGGCGACGAAGTCATCCGCTTCTGCGCCAAATGCTTCAACGACGCTGCCGACAGCCTCGGCATCTCCGGGGCTTTCGTCGGTCACATCGGTGGCGACGACTTCGTCGCCATCATCCCACCCGAGGTCTCCGAGCCGTTCTGCAAGGAGGTCATCGAGCGTTTTGACGACGGGATCCTCGATCTCTACGACACGGCCGACGCCCTTCGCGGCTACATCGAGGTCATCGATCGACGTGGCGAGCGATTCGCCTTCCCCGTTGTCTCCCTCTCACTGGGTGTAGCGTCCACCGACGTGCGTGAGATCTCCACACAGTGGGAGGCGTCGGCGATAGCGGTGGAAATGAAGGAATTCGCCAAGAAGCAGCAGGGCTCCACCTACCGCATCGATCGGCGCACGGGTTAGGTGTAAGTGGGCGACGCCGCCCACATGTGGCGAGCCATCGAGCTCGCCCGCCACCACCGGACCCACCCCAATCCGAGGGTAGGCGCCGTGGTAGTCGACGTCTCGGGGGAGATCGTGGGCCAGGGTGCCCATGAAGGTGCGGGCCGGGCACATGCCGAGGTGATCGCCCTCCTGGAGGCGGGGGAACGGGCCCGGGGCTCCACCCTGTACGTGACACTCGAGCCGTGCAGTCATCATGGGTCGACCCCTCCCTGCGCCGGCGCCGTGGTCGAGGCCGGGGTGTCGAAGGTGGTGGTGGGGGCGATCGACCCCGACCCGAGGGTGTCCGGGTCGGGTGTCACCTGGCTGGAGGGAGCCGGTGTCGAGGTCGAGACGGGGCTGCTGGCGGATGAAGCCGAAGAGGTGGATGCCGCCTACTTCCATCACCGCCGCACCGGTCTCCCCCTGGTGACTCTGAAGCTGGCGATGACCATCGACGGCTCGGTGGCGGCCCGTGACGGCTCGTCACGATGGATCACCTCCGAGGAAGCGAGAAGGGACGCCCACCTCCTTCGCTCATCGATGGACGCAGTGGTGGTGGGAGCGGGGACCCTGCGTCTCGACGACCCGGTGCTCACCGCCCGTCTCGATCAAGCAGATCACCAACCCGTGCCGGTGGTGGTCGCCGGGCGTCAATCACTCCCGGTGGCCAGCCGGATCTGGGAGAGGTCGCCACTGGTCATCAGCGTGCATCCGATAGGCATCCCCTCCGGGGAGGTGATCGTGGTCGGCGGTGAGGGCGACTGGCCAGATCCCGAGCAATCGGCCCGCGCCCTCGCCGAGAGGGGGTTGTTGGATGTGCTGCTGGAGGGCGGGCCCGGCCTGGCGGGGTCGTGGTGGCGCTCGGGCGTCGTCGACCGGGCTGTGATCTACCTCGGGGCCAGGCTCGGGGGAGGACAGGGGCTTTCGCCTCTGGGAGGGGACTTCGCGACCATGGCGGAATCAAGACCTGTGAATATCCGGGACGTGCGCATGGTTGGACCCGATATCAGAATCGAGCTCGATTAGATGTTCACCGGGATAGTCGAGCACCGTGGCTCGGTTGCCCTGGCCGAGAGGGGGGCCGACGGCATGCGGATGGTCCTCGACACCGGCCCTCTCCCCACTGTCGAGCTCGGAGGCTCGATAGCGGTCAACGGGGTCTGCCTTACCGCGGTCGAATCCCGGCCCGGCGCGGTCACGGTCGAGGTGGTCGAGGAGACCTTGGCCCGGTCCACTCTCGGTGGCCTCCAGAGGGGCGATGAGGTCAACCTCGAGCTGCCGATGCGGGCGGATGGCCGATTCGACGGGCACATCGTCCAGGGCCACGTGGACGGGGTAGGGGAGATCCTTGCCGTCGAGACCGAAGGTGGTGGCAAACGCATGCGTCTGGGTGTCCCCGAGCGGTTGATGCGCTATCTGGTAGAGAAGGGCTCGGTCACCGTCGACGGTGTCAGTCTCACCGTCGCCGCCGTGAGAGACCGGGAGGTGGAGGTCGCCCTGATACCTCATTCGCTCCAGGTGACGACTTTGGGCTTGCGTGGAGTGGGGGAGAAGGTCAACCTTGAGGTCGATGTGGTCGCCAAATACGTCGAAAGACTGCTGAGAGCCGACGAATGAGCTTTGCTGCCATAGAAGAGATCATCTCCGCGGTCGGCCGCGGCGAGATGGTGATAATGGTCGACGACGAGGATCGGGAGAACGAAGGCGATCTCATCGTCGCCGCCGACGCGGCCACGCCGCAGCAGGTGGGCTTCATCTTGCGGCACACCAGCGGCATCATCTGCCTCCCGGTGATCGGCGAGCGACTCGACGAGCTGGACCTGCCGATGATGGTCGCCCGCAACACCGACGTGAGACGCACCGCGTTCACCGTCTCCATCGATGCGCGGGAGGGGATCGGCACCGGGATCTCGGCCTCCGACCGGTGGAAGACGATCCAGGCCGTCCTCGCCCCCGAGACCAGGCCCCAGGACCTGGCCCGCCCCGGTCACATGTACCCCCTGCGCTATGAGCCGGGGGGCGTCCTCAAGCGGGCCGGTCACACCGAGGCCGCGGTCGATCTGGCCCGGATCTCCGGGCGATACCCGGCCGGGGTTCTCGCCGAGATCATGAACGACGACGGGTCGGTGGCCCGCCTCCCCGAGCTCGAGGAGTTCGCCAGGGTGCACGGACTGCTCATCGGTACCATCGCCGACCTGATCGCCTATCGCCGCCGCAAGGAGAAGCTGGTCGAGCGCGTAGTGGAGGCACGGATCCCGACCGAGTACGGCACCTTCACCGCGGTGGGCTATCGGTCGCTGGTCGACGACCGCCAACACATCGCGCTGGTCATGGGAGACCTGGGCGATGGGGAGTCGGTGCTGACCCGGGTCCATTCCGAGTGTCTCACCGGCGACGTGTTCGGGAGTCTGCGCTGTGACTGTGGCGAGCAACTCGACCAGGCGATGGCGCGTGTGGCCGACGAGCGGCGGGGAGTGGTCCTCTACATCCGCGGCCATGAGGGCAGAGGGATCGGACTCCTCCACAAACTGGCGGCCTACAAGCTGCAGGACGAAGGCTTCGATACCGTCGACGCCAACGTCAATCTCGGTCTCCCCGTCGATGCCCGGGACTATGGCGTCGGCGCCCAGATCCTCTATGACCTGGGCGTGCGCTCGATGCGGATCATGACCAACAACCCGACCAAGCGCGCCGGGATCGAGGGCTACGGGCTGTCCATCCTCGAGCAAGTCCCACTCTTCACCGATGCCAACGACGAGAACCGGGACTATCTCAGGGCGAAGGCGACACGTCTCGGACATCAGATGGACCTAGGCCAAGGGGCATGACCCGATCCGTCGACGGCGACCTCGACGCATCCGGTCTGCATGTGGGGGTGGCCGTGGCCACCTGGAACCGCTCGGTCACCGACCGGCTCCTCGATGGCGCCCTGGGCCGTCTCGAGGCCATAGGTGCCGACGTCACCGTGCTCAGGGTCCCCGGCGCCCTGGAGCTGCCCATCGCGGCTCGAAGCCTCGCTGACGCCGGCTGCGATGCCGTGGTGGCGATCGGGACCATCGTTCGCGGTGACACGGATCATTACGAGATCGTGGTGAGGGAGTCCACGGCAGGCATCGCCCGGGTCGCCCTCGACACCGGGATCCCGGTGGCCAACGCGATCCTCGCCGTCAATGAGTACGGCCACGCCGTGGAGAGGGCCGGGGAGGGGCCTTCCAACAAGGGTTTCGAGGCGGCGGAGGCCGCCGTCTCCACCGCCGTGGCGCTGAGGGCCCTGCGTGCACCCTGATCTCCGACTACCGCTTTCGGGCCCTCCGCTGGTACCCTCGCCCGGACAATCGACGGCAAGAGCGGAAGTGCTGCTTCCCCACCCGGCCGCCGCCCGGCTTCCGCGGAGGTCACCTTCTCCGCCGAGACCAGGTGAGGCGAGCCGTGGTCCGATTTCCGGACCGATGACCCCGATCAGGGGCGCGGGCCGGGGTTTATGGCAGCAGGTCTTTCGCCTGTTGCCTTTTTCTTTCTCGGAAATGGATCATCATCAACAGGAGGTAGGAGTATCAACGAGCTCCGTGTGAACGACGCGATCAGGGCCAAGGAAGTGTTGGTCATCGCACCCGATGGCGCACAGATCGGGATCAAGAAGCTGAACGAGGCCATGTGGCTCGCCGAACAGCTCGATCTGGATCTCGTCGAAGTGGCACCAAACGCCAAACCGCCGGTATGCCGGCTGATGGATTACGGGAAGTACAAGTACGAGCAGTCGGTCAAGGCACGCGAGGCTCGCAAGAAGCAGACCCGGACCACCATCAAGGAGCTTCGCATGAAGGTGCGGATCGGTGAGCACGACTTCGACATCACCCGCCGCAAGGCTCAGGACTTCCTGGCGGAGGGGGACAAGGTCAAGGTGACCGTCCGCTTCCGGGGGAGGGAGCAGGAGCGTCCCGCCTTCGGCAAGGACCTCCTCGACCGGCTGGCGGAGGAACTGACCGACTTTGCTGTCACGGAGCAGAGCCCCAAGCTGGAAGGACGGAGCATGACCATGGTGCTGGCCCCGTCCCGGAGGGCGAAAGCCTCCGTTGAGCCCACCGAGGAAGAGCAATAGGACGAATAGGAGAGACTGTGCCCAAGATGAAGACGCATAGCGGTGCCAAGAAGCGGATCAAGGTCACAGGTTCCGGCAAGTACATGAGAGGCCAGTCAGGACGCGGGCATCTGCGTCTGGCCAAGGGCAAGAGCACCTACCGGCGCAGGACCGGCGAGGTCGACCTGGCCCCGGGCGACGCCAAGGTCGCCAAGAAGCTGCTCGGTCGTTGAGGACTCAGGAGGTATGAAATGGCACGTGTGAAACGGGCTGTCCACGCCAAGAAATCCCACAAGAAGGTCCTCGATCGGGCCAAGGGTTACAAAGGTGCTCGCAGTCGCCGTTACAAGACGGCCAACGAGCAGGTCATGCACGCCATGCAGGACGCCTTCCGCGACCGGCGCGCCCGCAAGGGTGAGTTCCGACGTCTTTGGATCGCCCGCATCAATGCCGCCGCCCGTCAGAACGGCACCACCTACTCGCAACTGATCGCCGGCCTCAAGGCCGCCGAGATCGAAGTCGACCGCAAGATGTTGGCCGAGATGGCGGTCAACGACCCCGGAGCCTTCGCCCAGCTCGTGGAGGCATCTCGGAAGAGCTGACCTCGAAGACTCCTGACAGCAGATGGAGCCGCCACTGGGCCATCGCAACCAGCGTGTGGTGGCGGCGACCCGGCTTCATCGAGTCCGGGAGCGACGGAAGAGCGGGAAGACCATCCTCGAGGGCCCCCATCTGCTAGAGGAGGCGCTGTCTGCCGGGGTGTATCCCGAAGTGGTGTTCGCCCTTCCCGATGACGAGCGGTCGGCCGGTCTCGCCCGCCGGCACGGGTTGGACCTGGTCCGGGTCGAACCGGCCGCACTGAAGCGGTTGGCAGGCACGGAGACCCCCCAGGGCCCGGCGGCGGTCATCGAGGTGCCGGTCTCGGCCCCGCCCACAGGAGACGGGATGATCGTGGCCTGGGGACTGGGCGATCCGGGGAACGTTGGGACCCTGATCCGGACCGCCGCCGCCTTCGGCTGGGACTTCGGGCACACGCCGGGCACCGCCGACCCCTGGGCGCCCAAGGTGTTGCGGTCCGGCGCCGGAGGGCACTTTCGCATCGGAGTGGTGACGGTGGGCTCGGTCGACGCCCTGGAGGAGATGGGGCTGACACCGGTGGCGAGCGTGGTGACGGGCGGGACCGATCCCGCCGCCCTGGGCCCAGGGCGTTACGCCCTGCTCGTGGGCGAGGAGGCCCCCGGTCTTCCCCCCGAGGTGGTGGCGAGGTGTCGAATGGCCGTCACCATCGTCATGCCCGGCGCCATGGAGAGCCTCAATGCGGCGATGGCGGCCGGCATGATCGTCTACGAGCTGTCGAAACCCGGAAAGCAGCGACAAGACCGGGTCTAACCTGCCGCCGACATGGATCCCATATCCGTGCTCGACGGTGTGCTGGCTGAGGCGCCGACAGCGATAGACGGCGCCTCGTCGCTGGAGGAGCTCGACCGCGTCGAGAATTCGTTGTTGGGCAAGTCCTCTGCCATCGGCGAGGTGAGACGGTCGATGGGCAGTTTGACCGGCGAGGAGAGACCGCGGGTGGGGGCCAGGCTCAACGAGGTCACCGAGGGCATACAGACCCTTCTCGCTGCGCGCCGGGCGAAGCTGGAGATCGAGGACGAGGCTCGCCGTTTCGAGGACGACCGGATCGACGTCACACTCGAGTCCTTCGCCTTCCCCCGTGGCTCGCTGCACTTGATACAACAGACCATCGACGAGATCGTGGACATATTCGTCGGTCTGGGATATGTGGTGGCGGACGGGCCCGAGGCCGAGTTGAGCTGGTACAACTTCGACGCTCTCAACACGCCTCCGACCCATCCCAGCCGCCTGGAGTCGGACACCATGTACCTCGACTACGGGGCACCCGAGGACGAGGTCTTGCTCAGGACCCAGACCTCTCCGGTGCAGATCCGCTGGATGGAGGAAAACGCGCCTCCGGTCTATGTGGTGGTCCCGGGCAAGTGCTACCGCCTCGACACCATCGACGCCACACATCTCCCGGTGTTCCACCAGATCGAGGGTCTGGCCATAGACGATGGAATCCGGTTCTCGGACTTGAAGGGGACGCTGGCCCACTTCGCCCGTGAGTTCTTCGGTGCAGCGACCGAGGTGCGTCTCAGACCACACTTCTTCCCTTTCACCGAGCCGAGCGGGGAGCTCGACGTGTCCTGTTTCAACTGTGACGGCGGTGTCCCCGGTTGTCGGGTTTGCGGTGGCGCCGGATGGCTGGAGATGCTCGGCTGCGGCATGGTCCATCCCAACGTGCTGGAAGCCGCCGGCTATGACCCCTCACAGCTCACCGGATTCGCATTCGGCGTGGGCGTGGAGCGTCTGGCCATGGTGCGACACGGAATCAACAACATCAGGCACTTCGTCGACAACGACATCCGGTTTCTGGGGCAATTCTGATGAAGGTCCCACTCAGGTGGCTGCAGGAGTTCATCGACCTGCCCACCACAGATCCAAGAGAGCTGTCGATTGCATTCGACATGGTGGGAGAGAAGGTGGAGAGCTTCGAGACTCTCCGAGCCGACTGGACCGACGTGGTTGTCGGCCGGGTCCTCGAGGTCAGCTCGCACCCCGAGGCGGACAAGGTCCGGGTGTGCCAGGTCGACACCGGGGAGGGACCGACCCAGATCATCTGCGGTGCGTGGAACTTCACCGAGGGTGCTTACGTCGCCGTGGCACGGCCCGGAGCGGTCCTGCCCGGTGAGGTCGAGATCGGGCAGCGGACGATCAGGGGAGTCGAGTCCAAGGGGATGATCTGCTCGGAAGCCGAGTTGGGTCTCGGAGATGACCATGCCGGGATCCTGGTCCTCGACGGGGAGCCATCCCCGGGCACCGAGTTCGCCGAACTGATGGAGCTGCCCGACGTCGTCTTCGATCTGGAGATAACGACCAACAGGCCCGACGCGATGTCACTCCAGGGGCTGGCCCGCGATCTCGCTGCGTACCTCGGAGTCGATCACCGGATTCCGGAGCGACGGCTGAGAACGACCCCAGGGGCTCCGAGCATCAAGGTCGAGATCGGTGATCCGGTCGGCTGTCGTCGTTTCACGGCAAGGGAGATCCGCGGTGTCGAGATCGAGAGGTCACCACTCTGGGTTCGTCACAGACTGAGCAAGGCAGGGATACGTCCCATCTCCAACGTGGTCGACGTCACCAACTACGTGATGGTCGAGTTGGGACACCCGCTTCACGCCTTCGATGCCGACTCGATCGTCGGTGACCGGTTGGTGGTGAGACGCGCCCAGCAGGGGGAGACGCTGGTGACCCTGGACGCCGAGGAACGTGTGCTCACCGAAGACGACCTGATCATCTGCGACGACGAGGGCCCGACTTCCATGTCGGGCACCATGGGCGGGGAGAGGTCGGAGGTCTCCGCCGGCACGGTGAATGTCCTCATGGAGGCGGCATCCTGGGACCCGCCCACCATCATGCACATGGCGCGGCGCCACGATCTCCGCTCCGAGGCCTCTACCCGCTTCGAGCGTGGCGTGGACCCCAACCTCACCGACGAGGCCAATGCCCGCGCCGCGGCCATGGTGGTCGAGCTGGCCGGTGGTGATGTCCTCGAAGGTGTCGTCGACGAGATCGCCATCCCGGTCGCCCCGATTCGGGTCGAGCTCGGCATCGGTGAGGTGGAGAGGCTCCTCGGGCCGGGCTTCGACCGGGAGACAGTGGGCGACATCCTCACCAGGTTGGGAATGGTGGTCGAGGGAGACGATCCGATGACGGTGACCGTGCCCACCTATCGCCCCGACCTGACCCGTCCCGCCGACCTCATCGAGGAGGTTGCCCGGATCCACGGTTACGACCGATTCCCCGCCACCCTCCCCACCGGGCGTGCCGGAGGGCTGACTCCGGAGCAGAAGCGCCTCCGGGAGCTACATGCCACATTGGTCGGAGCCGGGCTTCATCAGGCGGTGACCCTCCCCTTCGTCAACCCCGACGATCTCGCCCGGCTGGGTTGGACCGAGACCTCACCTCTGCTCCGGGTGACCAACCCGCTGCGAGAGGAGGAAGCGACCCTGCGTCCGACACTGCTGCCTGGACTCTTGAACTCGGCCCGTTTCAACCGTGCATACGGAGCGTCGGCGGTGTCCATCTTCGAGACGGCGCGGGTTTTCCTCACCGAGCCCTGGCCCGAGGACCCCCGGCTCCCGACACAGGTGGACAGGCTGTCATGGGTCATGGTCGGGGGAGTGGGGCCATGGGTCCTGGACAAGGAGGCCACGACGGCCGACTCGTACGTGTCCCTGGCCTTGCTCAGGCATGTGATGTCGATGCTGGGTCACGAGCATGTGACATTGGCACCAGGAGACCCGCCAGGGTATCACCCGGGTCGGTCTGCGGTGGTCGAGCTCGACGGCGTCATGATCGGGCATGTGGGCGAGTTGAGCCCGCGCGCCGCCCGGGAGTTCGATCTGCCGGGTCGGGTCGCCATCGCCGAGATCGACCTGCAAGCGATCCTGGCACCGTCCGAGCAGGCCCTTGCCGTCTCTCCCTCCGTGTTCCCCCAGGTCGACTTCGACCTCTCCTTCCTCATCCCGGTCGACCTCCCGGTCGGGCGTCTGCTCGAGACGACTGTGGGAGCCGGCTCAGGCCTGGTGGAATCCGCCCACGTCTTCGACGAGTTCCGTGGCCCGGGTGTGGAGGAGGGCAAGCGCGCGGTGGCCATCCGCTATCGACTCCGCGCCTCGGACCACACTCTCACCAACGAGGAGGTGGCTCCGGTGCGGGTCCGGATGATCTCGGCCGGCGAGGCTCTCGGGGCCCAATTGCGGGGCGGTTGAGGGTGGAGCTCACCGAGTTGCTGGCCGGCAGCCCCGAGGAGGCCGCACCGCTGCTCCTCGGCTGTCACCTCGTCTCCGAGTTGGAGGGGAACCTGGTGAGGGCCCGCGTCTCCGAGGTGGAGGCCTACAAGGGCTCGGACGACCCCGCATCACATGCCTTTCGGGGTCGGACACGTCGAAACGGGTCGATGTTCGGGCGCCCCGGGACGTTGTACGTCTATCGCTCATACGGGATACATTGCTGCGCCAACGTGGCCGCAGGGCCCGAGGGGGTGGGCTGGGGGATCCTGTTCCGGGCCGGGGAGATCGTCGAGGGGGTCGGTGTTGCTCGCCTTCGGCGGAGTCGTGACGACGATCTGGCCAACGGCCCGGGCAAGCTGACCCAGGCGCTCGGGATCGACCATTCGCACGACGGGACCTACCTCCTCGGCGGCTCCTCGCCGATCCGGATCGAGGTAGGCCCGAAGCCGGAGGTGGTGATGGCCACTCCCCGGGTCGGCATCAGCCAGGCACGAGACAGACCCTGGCGTTTCGTGGCGGTGACAGACGCCACGTCGGCGGCCAGGGGAGGGGATACGCCGCGTTTACCCTCCCCACGACGATGAGCCCCGACGAGCAGCTCCAGCTCCTGCTCCGCTACACCGACCAGGTGGTCCCCCGTGACGATCTCGCCAGGAAGCTCGAGCAGGGCCGCCCGCTTCGGGTGAAGCTCGGGCTCGATCCGACCGCCCCGTCTGTGACCCTGGGCTGGGCCGTCGTGCTGCGCAAGCTGCGTCATTTTCAGGAGAGGGGCCACACGGCGGTGCTGATCGTCGGGGATTTCACCGCCAGGGTCGGCGATCCCTCGGAGCGGGCGGAGACGCGGCGGAGACTGACGGCGGAAGAGGTCGACGGGTACGCCGAGAACGTGCTCGGCCAATTCCGCAAGGTCCTCCTGCCCGAGAACCTGGAGGTCAGACGGAACTCGGAGTGGTTGGCGGCGCTGGACATGTCGGATGTGCTCGAGTTGACCTCTTCGGCCACGGTGGCCCAGATGCTGGAGCGCTCCGACTTCGCCAAACGCTACGAGGAAGGGACACCGATCTCGGTGATGGAGTTCCTCTATCCGCTCCTGCAGGGGTACGACTCGGTGGCGGTGGAATCCGATATCGAGCTCGGCGGCAGCGACCAGTTGTGGAACCTGATGATGGGTCGCGTGGTCCAGGAGCGATACGGGATGGAGCCCCAGGTAGCGATGACGATGCCGATCCTGGTCGGAGTCGACGGCAGCCGTCGCATGGGCCAGTCACTGGGCAACTACATCGGGGTCGAGGACCCCCCCGACGAGATGTTCGGCAAGACGATGAGCATCCCCGACGCGGCCATGGGCCAATGGTTCCGTCTTGCCGCCGACCTGGAGCCGGCCGAGGTCGAGGAGATCGAGGCTGGGCTGGTCTCTGGGGCCCTTCACCCCGGGGAGACCAAACGGCTTCTGGCCCGTGCCGTGACTGCCCTCTATTGGGGTGAGGATGAGGCGCGGGCGGCCGAATCGGCCTTCAATCAGGTGTTCAAGCTGGGCGGAATTCCCGACGACATCGAGACGTTTACCTTGTCGGAGGAGGACCCGGTCATGGTCCCGGGTCTCATTCGAGACGTCTTCGGTCTCTCCGGCACCGAGGCGAGGAGGCTGCTGACCCAGGCCGCGGTCAAGGTCGACGGGGAGGTTCTGGAGGCTCAAGAAGCCGCCAGGGCCGACCTGGTGGGCAGGGTTCTCCAGGTGGGCAAACGGCGATTCGTGAGACTCGTCGATTGACTTGACTAACTCAGGGGTGTCGGTACTATTCGATACCCGGCTGGGGAACACGTCTCCGGCCACCCACTGGAAAACCGGGACGGCGCCTTTTTCGCGTCGCCTCGGATTCACTTTGTATCGGGGCCACGATGCGATCGTCGGCCCGCCTGACATCAAGAGTGGGAGCTTTGGGCTCCTTGACAACTGAACAATGTGCCAAAAGCCAGCATGCACACCCACTTCCCGGCCCTGTCCTCAACGACACCGCCGGTGGGGTGAGGTGAGCATCTGTACAGCAATCAGCTCTAGGGCCCCTCACGGGCCCTGGACCCAATTGCAAACTCATGACTGACAGGATTGGCCGGTGCCCTTCGGGGCCCGACCTTGAATGTACGTTGGAGAGTTTGATCCTGGCTCAGGACGAACGCTGGCGGCGTGCCTAATGCATGCAAGTCGAGCGACGCACACCGGAGGGGTAACCCACCGGTATGACGGAGCGGCGAACGGGTGAG
>JBOGET010000044.1:0-2011 GCA_050741975.1 Acidimicrobiia bacterium | reverse complement strand
ACCCGGTGCAGGCACCCTCGCTTCCCTGGTCGAGGACTGGGACCCCATACCTCCTGTACTCGTCGAGGTCGCGCCGGGGCGGCACCTCGATCAGGGCCGGAAGGTATATCCGATCGCGAAAATCGACCGTGTCGGGCCGGGCATTGAACACCCGATCATTGATGTCGACAGTCATTTGCCACCCCTCTCTGCTGGTTGGGAGCCGTGATGGAGGACACCGCCCGTTGTTTGCCAGGTGAAGGTTGGCGGTGTCGTCTCAGAAGCTACCGAACCCTCTCCGTGGGCGGCGCGGCCAGCCTCGCTGCTGTAAGTTCCCGTCGTCCCGACAGGGCTTCGATGGAACCGACACCACCCAAACTGCCGTCGCCTGAGAAGAAGACGAGCTGGCTCCAGGTGGTCCTCATCGTCGTGGCGGCGTTCGTCGGGTTGATCGTCCTCATCGGAGGGGCCTGCTACTACCTGCTCTGGATCGGCGCCACGCCGTTCGCCGGGAGGGTCTCGGGATGATGCCGATCCTGTTCCATGTGGGCCCGATCCCGGTCCCGACCCACGACTTCTTCGTAGTGCTCGGGGTGGGCACCACCTGTCTCGTCCTCTGGTTGCGGCGGGGGCGCACCACCTCGGAGCCGCATCTCCCCGCCCTGGTTGCCGGTGGGCTGCTCGGGGGGGCCACCTTCGCCAAACTGGGCAACGGATGGCAGTACCTCGCCTTCGCCGAGGAGCCGACTCTGCTCGGGCTCTGGCTCCACGGCGGGCAGAGTGTCCTCGGGGGTCTGGCCGGAGCCTATCTGGGTGTGGTCCTGACCAAGCGGATCGTCGGCTACCAGGGCTCGACCGGGGACTGGTTCGCCCCGGCGGTGGCCGCCGGGCTGGCGGTGGGTCGGGTCGGGTGTTTTCTCACCGAGCAGATCGGGACCCCGACCACCCTCCCCTGGGGCATCGCCGTCTCCCCCGAGGTGGAGTCGGCCATGCCCTACTGCCCGAGCTGTGCCGCCGGCCTCCCCATGCACCCCTCGTTTCTCTACGAGATCGCATTCCACGTCATCGCCTTCGTCATCCTGATCCGGCTCTCCGGCCGTCTGGGGCGGGCCGGCGACAGCTTCAAGCTCTACCTCATCGCCTACGCCCTCTTCCGGTTCGGGGTCGAGTTCGTGCGGGACAACCCGGAGATGGCCTTCGGGCTCAGCGGGTCACAGATCTTCCTCCTCGGCACCGTCCCCGTCGGCGCCGTCTACTACCTGTGGCGTCGCAGCACCCGGCCCAGGTATGCCCTCGAGGTGACGGGTTGACCGAGACCAAGCCGTTCCGGTGGATCAATCTGTGGTTGGGGGCCCTGGTCGCCGGGATCCTCGGCTTCGCCGTGTTCGTCGCCGGCTCGTTCCTCCCCCTTGGCCCCGGTTTCCCGGTGGTGATTCTGGGCATTGTCTTCGCCCTGGCCGTGGTGGGGCTCGGGTATTGGCTTCATCGAGGCGCCAACACCGAGCTCGCTCTCGGTCTCGTGGGCGGCTATGCCGTCTTGAGCCTGATCTCCGGTGGGGAATGCACCATGTTCGTTACCGGGCAATCGGGCGAGGTCGGAGTCCTCGCCGGATTCTTCCTGTACCCATTGGGCCTGGCCGTGGCCCTCATCGTGGGGGCGATCGTCTACGCCGTTACCCGGATTGTCGCCAGCCGCAACAAGGAGGGCCAGTGATGACCGTCGGCATGCCGGTGCGGGAAGACCGCATCCTGCGCTATGTGAACGCCTTCTGTCCCCACTGCCACCACGAGGACCCGGGCCGCCCTCTGGACCGGGTGGGGCGTCTCACCGGGTATCTCTCCGAGGCGGAGGGTCAGGTGTGGCTGGTCCGGGGTTGCCCCCGGCACGGGAAGGTGGTCACCCACTACGACGAGGACGCCGAGATCCTGGCCTATCTGGAGAAGTGGACAGCGCCGACCAAGGTCCACATCCCGGACACCCCGGGCAATTACGCCCCACTCCCCGCCGCTTATCTGCAGGGGCTGGGCGAGA